>JALYLC010000822.1 GCA_030774435.1 Actinomycetota bacterium | reverse complement strand
GCCACTCGAGCACGTAGGGCTCATCGCCGGCGAGGTGCTCCTCCCAGATCTCCGCCCAGTTGGACAGCGAGCGTGCCGGTGCCGGCGGCAGTGCGTTGAACGCAACCATGAACGCGCCGTAGTAGCCAGGGTCGAGCAACATGCGGGCGTGGCCGCCGCGGTAGTGGCAATCGTCGGTGTAGCGATCGTCGGTGAAGTCGATCGGCACGATGCTCGTCAGGTGCGGCGGTGCGTGGCTTGCAACCTGAAGCGAGGTGAAGCCGCCGTACGAGATGCCGATCATGTTGACCTGGCCGTCGCACCAGGGCTGGGCGGCGCACCACTCGATCGCGTCGTGGCCGTCGCGCTGCTCCCGCAGCGTGTACTCATCGCTGGTGATGCCCTCGGATGCACCGGTGCCGCGGCAATCGACGCGCAGCACGAGGTAGCCGTGGCGTGGCAGGTAGCCGTACCAGCGCGAGTCGTCGGGGGCGCCGACGTCGTCCTTGCGATAGGGGATGTACTCCATCACGACGGGAAGCGGATCACTCCCATCGATCGTCGCGTCGAGCGGCGCGTACAGATCCGCCGCGAGGCGGATGCCGTCCTCCATCGGGATACGCAGGTTGTGGAGGCATTTGATTCCCTCCTCGGGATGCTCAACGAGATGCGGGGGCACCTGTCTCTCCCTGTTCGAGTGCGCGAGGCGCCATTCTCACCGATTGCGCACGCTACGCTCTCGCCTCGTGCCAGCGGTCGGTCTACCCGGCGAGTCCCGACTCCTCGAGGGTCGTGTTGCGCTCGTGACCGGGGCGGGTCGCGGCATCGGGCGAGGCGTCGCTCGCGCTCTCGCGGCGAGCGGAGCGCAGGTCATGGCTGTGGCGCGCACGGAGGCGGAGCTGGCCTCGCTGCAGGCAGAGATCGGTGGCGCCTACCTCGCGGTCTCGCTCATCGACGAGGCCGGCTGCAGCCGAGCCGTGGAAGCGACGCGCACGCGGCTCGGGCACATCGACATCCTCGTGAACAACGCCGGCGACGGCGACGCCTCTGATGGGCGCGCCTGGGAGATCGACCCGGCCGACTGGCGCGCCAAGCTCGCAGTCAACGTGGATGCGCCGTTCTACCTCACCCGCTTGGTTCTCCCCGAGATGCTGGCTGCCGGCACGGGCCGGATCATCAACATCGCTTCCACCGCAGGTCTGGTCGGCGGCGCCGAGATGGCGACCTACGTGACTTCGAAGCACGCGCTCGTCGGGTTCACCCGCGCGGTCGCCATCGATGCCGGCGCGTTTGGTGTGACGTGCAACGCCATCTGCCCGGGCTGGGTGCGCACGGGCAGCAACGAGGCTCCCGAGGACGTCTGGGCAGAGCGCGCGGCGTCGTATCCCCCGGGGCGCACGGTGTCGGTCGACGAGGTCGCCGCGCTCGTCGTCTACCTCGCGAGCGACGCGGCCGGCGGCATCAGCGGCGAGGCCATTCGCGTGGCGCTCGGGAGCACCTGGTAGGGCACGACCGTGCAGAGGCGCAGAGAAAGCGCTGAATCGCACGATGCTCGGGTTTGGTCAGGGGAAGGCGACGAGCGGATTTGAACCGCCGTACGCGCCTTTGCCGTTGGTGGTCTCTCGTCGCTCCGCCGCGTTCGGTCGTGTGGCCGACTTCGCGCGAGTCGTTGCGCCTCGTGATCAGCGAGACGCGCTGGGCGGGTGGATGCGCACGCGCGCGCGCGGGATGTCACGCACTCGCCGCGAGAGCATGTCCTCGTAGTTCGGCCCGTCGAAAAGCGCATAGTGGTTCCGCATGGCGGCGAGCGCGGCGGCCGGGTCGCGCTTCTCGATCGCCTCGAGGATCGGCAGATGCGATTCGACCTCCCAGGACTCCGGTGCGGCGAGGTCGGGGGGGAGCGACGTGTCGACGATGATCCGTTGCAGAGGGCGCAGCAGGATCTCGAGGCCCGGGAGGTGCACCGACTCGACGAGCACGACGTGGAAGCGCAGGTGCGCCTTCTCGGCGCTCGCCCAGTCTGCGGCCTCCTCGGCCACGCAGAGGTCGGTGTACGCCGCGCGGAGCCGCAAGACGTCGTCGTCGTCGCGCTCGACGGCCGCGCGTTCGCACAGCATCAGATCGACGGCCTCGCGCGCCTTTGCCAGGTCGGCGAGCGTCACGTCCGAGCGGACGAGGAGGTCGAAGAGGGCGTCGGCGTAGGGCTCCTCGGGCTCGCCGCGGACGACGGTCCCGGATCCCTGCCGCACCTCGACCAGGCCGCGCGCGGCCAGCGTGCGAACGGCGTCGCGCACGACGGTGCGGCTGACGCCGAACGTCTCGACGAGCTCCGGCTCGGACGGGATCCGATGACCCGCGGGCCACGTGCCCGTCAGCACACGCTCGGCGAGTACGCCTGCGACCTGGTCGGAGAGCGACGACGAGCGCCCGAGGAACGGCAGCGTCATCGTCGCGGGCTGGCTTCTCGGCGCTGAAGGGGCATAAGTTGACTCATCATACGTCTGACGATTAGGGTTGGCGCCTGGCAATCGCGGAGGCGAGCATGAGCACGGACGGGCAGCAGTTGGATCCCCACACGCGGGGCGAGACGGCGATCACGCGCAGGGCCGCGCTCCTGGCTGGGGCGCTCGGCGCCGGCGGGTTGCTCGCTGCCCAGGGCGGACTCGGCGCCGCCACCGCGCTGGGGGCCGCGACTCCGAAACGCGGCGGGCACCTGCGCGTCGGGCATGTCGGTGCGGGCAAGGGCGAGTCGTTCAACCCCGGCCGCGGCTCGTCGTTCATCGACGCCTCGCGCTACTACAACCTCTACGACCCGCTGGTCCGTGTCAATCCCGATTTCTCGCAGTCGCCTGCGCTCGCGCTCAAGTGGACTCCGAACGCGAAGCGGACGGTCTGGGAGGTCAAGCTGCGACCGGGCGTCAAGTGGCATGACGGGTCGCCGTTCACGGCCGACGACGTGATCTACACCCTCCGCCAGATGGGCAGTCCGAAGCATGTCGCTCACGCTTCGGTCGTGAACGTCCGCCTGGCGGATCTCAAGAAGAAGAGCCCGCTGCTCGTTCAGATCCCGCTCAAATCGCCCGATGCCCGGCTGTCCGACTCGTTCGTGCAGCAGAACACCGTGATGGTGAAGAACGGCGAGACCGATTTCACGCATCCGATCGGGACGGGCCCGTTCATGTTCAAGTCGTTCGAGGTCGGCGTGCGCAGCCTCTGCACCCGCAACCCCGACTACTGGGAGCACGGCAAGCCGTACGTCGACTCGTGGGAGGACATCTCGATCGACGACAACTCGGCGCGCCTGAACGCGTTGCTCGCCGGCCAGATCGACATGATGAGCCAGCTCGATTTCGATCAGGCCAAGGCGCAGAAGTCGGCCAAGAAGATCCAGGTCATCGACGCGCCGAGTCCCGCCTACCAGGTGTTCATCATGCGCACCGACCGGCCGCCCTTCAACGACGTGAGGGTGCGGCAGGCGTTCCGGCTGATGGTCGACCGCCAGGCGTTGATCGACGTCGCGCTGGGCGGCTTCGGCACCCCGGGGAACGACCTCTTCGGCAGGGGTCTGCCGTACTTCGCCAGCTCGCTCCCCGTGCGCAAGCAGGACATCGCGCAGGCGAAGTCGCTGCTCAAGAGCGCAGGCAAGACCAATCTCAGCGTGACGCTGCAGACATCCAACATCGTGCCGGGATTCACCGCTGCGGCGACGCTGCTCGCGCAGCAGGCGCAGCAGGCCGGCGTCAAGGTGGCGATCAAGACCGAACCGGCGAACGCCTACTTCGACACGTCGCTGCTCTACACGAAGATGACCTTCGCCCAGTCCTACTGGACGACGGGCTCACTGGCTGCGTTCTACAGCCAGGCGCTCGAGACGAGTGCCGTCTGGAACGAGACGCATTTCAAGCAGCCGTCCTTCGACGCCGCGGTACGCAAGGCCACGGGCGCCACGACGGTCGAGCAGGCCACGGCACTCTGGCTCAAGGTGCAGAAGATCCAGTACGACCGCGGCGGCTACATCGGCTGGGCGAACCAGGACATCGTCGACGCCGCTTCGAACAAGATCAGAGGAATGGTGCCGAGCGCGTTCTTCAACCTCGGCGGGTGGGACTACCGCGACGTCTGGTTCGGGGCCTAGGGCTCGCATGGGGGGCCTGGCGGAGGCCCGAGCGGTTGCGCCGCCCGGGGCCGCCCGGCGGAATCGCCCGATCGCGCGCTTCCTCGTGCGCCGGGTGGCCGCGGCGCTCGGGACGCTGCTGGTCGTGTCGATGCTCGTCTTCGCCGGCACCGAGGTGCTCCCGGGCGACGCCGCCGGCGCCGTCCTGGGCAAGACCGCGACACCCGCCCAGGTAGCGCAACTGCGCAAGGCGATGGGCCTCGACAGGCCTATCGCGGTGCAGTACGGCGACTGGCTGAGCGGGTTTGCGCGGGGCGACCTCGGCGACTCGGCGGCGGGCTATGCGGCCGGCTCCCGGCTGCCGATCTGGGAGCAGGTTCGCCCGCGCCTCGTGGCGTCGCTCTGGCTCTCGGGGATCACGGCGCTCCTGATGATTCCCCTGTCACTGCTGCTCGGGGTCATCGCGGCGCGCCACGCCGGCCGGCCGATAGACGTCGTCATCTCGGTCACCTCGCTCGCGATCATCTCGCTGCCGGAGTTCGTGATCGGCTCGCTGCTGATTCTCGTGCTCTTCTCGTGGCTCGATGCGCTTCCTCCGGTCGCGCTGCTCGAGCCTGGCCAGAGCCCGCTCGCGCACCCGCGTCTGCTCGTGCTGCCGGTGCTCACCCTGCTCGGAGCGACGCTCGCGGCCTCCGTGCGCATGACGCGGGCCGGGATGATCCAGGCGCTGCGCGCGGACTTCGCCGAGATGGCGCGTCTCAACGGGTTTCCCGAGCGGCGCGTCGTCTGGCGGCACGCGCTGCGCAACGCGCTCGCGCCCGCCGTGCAGGTCTTCGCCCAGAATCTGCAGTACCTGATCGGCGGGGTGATCGTGGTCGAGTACCTCTTCGGCTACCCGGGTCTCGGCAAGGAGCTCGTGGACTCGGTCGCGATCCGCGACGTCAGCGCGGTGCAGTCGATCGCGCTCCTGATCGCGATCGCGGTGGTATGCCTGAACCTGATCGCCGATCTGCTCGTGGTGCTGCTCGTGCCGCGGCTGCGGACCGCCGCACGGTGAGCCGGTTTCGCTTCGCGGCCACGCCCTCCGGCGCGATCGGGCTCATGCTCCTGACGTGCGTGTTGCTCGTCGTGGTCGCCGGCCCGTACTTCGCGGCGCACCCGCCCGCGCAGACGATCGCCCTGCCGTTCGCAGGCCCCGGCCACGGCACGCTCCTCGGCACCGACGTGCTCGGACGCGACGCCCTCTCGCGCACGCTCTGGGGTGGCCGCAGCGTGCTCGGGTTCGCGGGCTCGGCGACGCTGATCGCGTATCTCGCGGGTGCGGCCATCGGCCTCTGGTCGGGATACCTGGCGGGACCCGTCGACGCCCTGCTGATGCGCGGCGTCGATGTGCTCGTGTCGGTTCCGGCGCTGCTCTTCATCCTCGTGCTGGTCACCGGCGCCGGCACGAGCAACACGACGCTCGTGATCGCCGTCGCCGTGGTGCAGGCACCCCTGATCGCTCGAGTCGTACGCTCGGCGACGTTGGAGCAATCCGTGCGCGCATTCGTCGAGGCGGCGGTCGCCCGCGGCGAGCGCGCGAGCGCGATCATCATGCGCGAGATCGTGCCGAACATCGTGCCGCCCGTGATGGCCGACGCCGGCCTGCGGCTGACCTACTCGATCATCCTGGTGGCGTCGGTGAATTTCTTCGGGCTCGGGCTGCAGCCGCCGGCGGCCGACTGGGCGCTGATGATCTCGGAGAACCGCAACGGCTTCAACCTCAACCCCTGGGTGATCATCGCCCCGGCCGTGATGATCGCTCTGCTGACGATCTCGGTGAACCTGGTCGGTGACGCGCTCGCGCGCAGCCTCGGGCGCTCGGACGTGCGGAGCGGGGCATGACCGCCGCGCTCGAGGCACGTGGGCTGCGCGTCGAGCTCCGAGGTGGGATGCCGATCATCGACGGCGTCGACCTGACGCTCGCACCGGGCCGCGTGCTCGGCCTCGTGGGCGAGTCGGGAAGCGGCAAGACGACGACGGCGCTCGCGCTCCTCGGCTATGCGCGGCCTGGCACGCGCATCGTCGCCGGTACGGCCGAGGTCGCCGGCGTACGGCTGCCGCTCGGCGACGAGCGCGCGGTTCGCCGCATGCGCGGCAGGCGGATCGCGTACGTCGCTCAGGATCCCTCCTCGGCGCTCGACCCCACGGTCCGGATCGGCCGAGCCGTGGAGGAGATGCTCGAGGTGCACGGGCGTGAGCGGGAGGGCGCGGTCGAAGGCCTGCTCAGCGCCGTCGGACTGCCGACCGACGTGCGCTTCCGGCGGCGCTATCCGCACGAGGTCTCGGGCGGTCAGAAGCAGCGCATCTCGATTGCGACCGCGCTCGCCTGCGAGCCGCCGGTGGTGGTGCTGGACGAACCCACCACGGGCCTCGATGTTGTCACGCAGGCGCGCGTGCTCGCCGAGATCCGCCGCATCCGGGACGAGCTCGGCGTCGCGCTCGTGTACGTCTCTCACGACCTCGCAGTGGTGGCCGAGATTGCCGACGAGATCGCGGTGCTGTATGCCGGACGGATCGTCGAGCACGGGCCCGCGAACGCCGTGGCCACTCGGCCGCGGCATCCGTATACCCGCGGTCTCGTGGGCTCGATCCCGGATCCCACGCTGCCGCGGCGCCTCCTTTCGATGCCGGGTGTCGCAGCGGCCGTGGGGGAGTGGCCGCGGGGCTGCGCCTTCGCGCCTCGCTGCGATCAGGTCGTGCCCGCGTGCACGGTCGCACTGCCCGAGCTGGTCGCTGCCGATGTGGCGTGGACCGTGCGCTGCCCCGAGCACGAGCGGACTCCGGCGCTGGCGGTGGGCACGCCGATCTCGGCTTCTGCGACGTCGAGCGAGGCTCCCTCGGTGCTGTCCGTGGACGGGCTGCACGCCACCTACGGGACGGGGCGCAGCAGAACGGTCGCGGTGAACGACCTCAGCCTGGCGATCGCGCAGGGCGCGTGTCTGGCGCTGGTGGGAGAGTCGGGCTCGGGCAAGACGACCGCGGCGCGCTGCATCGCCGGCCTGCATCGGCCGGCGGGCGGGTCGATCAGCCTCGACGGCAGATTCCTCGCTGCGCACGCGCGGGATCGCTCGCGCGACCAGCGGCGGCGGGTGCAGCTGATCTTCCAGAACCCCTACGAGTCGCTCAATCCGCGCCATCGCGTCGGCCAGGCGATCATGCGGCCCGCGCGTGTGCTGCGAGGCCTCGACGGCGCCGCCGCCGAGCGCGAGCTCGCAACGCTGCTCGAGCAGGTCCGACTCCCATCCCGCACGACGTCGCGTTTTCCCGGCGAGCTGTCGGGTGGCGAGCGCCAGCGCGTGGCGATCGCCCGCGCGCTCGCGGCCGAGCCGTCGGTGCTGGTCTGCGACGAGGTGACGAGCGCCCTCGACGTCTCGGTTCAGGCGGCCGTGCTCGACTTGCTGGACGACCTCCGGCGGCGCCTCGGATTGGCGATCCTTTTCATCACGCACGATCTCGGCGTCGTCGCGGCGATCGCCGACGACGTCATCGTGCTCGAGCTGGGGGAGGTGTGCGAGCGCGGTCCGGCGGGCCGCGTCCTCGTCGACCCGCAGGACGCGTACACGCGGGCACTGATCGCCGCCGCCCCGCGGCTGCCGAGAGCCGGCCAGTGACGATCACGCTCAGCGGCGGGTCGATTTCGCTCACGATCGCCCCGGATCGGGGCGCCGAGGTCCGCTCCCTGCGAGCCGGCGGGGTTGAGCTGCTCTACCGTGCGCCGTGGGAACCCGCACCCCTGCCGCCCGGCCCGCTCGCTGCCGATGCGTGGGAGCGGTCCTGGCACGGCGGGTGGCAGCTGCTGTGGCCGAACGCGGGAGTGGCTTGCGCGGTCGACGGTGTCGAGCACGGTTTCCACGGCGCCGGGTCGGTCGCGCCGTTCACGGTCATGGAGTGCAACGGTCGACGCGCAGTCCTGCGATGCGAGCTCGACGGGCTGTCCTGTGAGCGCAGTTACGAGGTGGACCGAGGCCGGGTGCGCGCAACAGCGCGCGTCGTGAACGGCAGCGAGTGGACGATCCCGCTCATCGCCGTCGAGCACCTGGTCCTCGGGGGGCGCCTGGCAGCGGCTGGAACTGCGATCGGGCTGGATGGCGGGAGGCTTGTCGAGCAGAGCTGGGACGGGGCGCCGCTACCGCCAGGCGGCGGCTGGCCATGGCTCGGGAGCGAAGACTTCTCGCTGCTACCGGTGACGACATCGCGCTTCGCAGTCGTGGAGGATCTTCCGGCCGGAAGAGCACGCATCGCCGGTGCCGAGGGCGCGACACTCGAGATCTGCTTCGACCGCGTCGCGTACCCGCATCTGTGGCTCTGGGAGGAGCGTTTCGGTGCCGCGATCGCGCCGTGGGACGGTCGCGCCGAATGCCTCGCCGTCGAGCCGGCGAGCGTCCCCTCGACCGGCGGGCTCGCCGCTGCGATCGAGCGTGGGGAAGCCACGTTGCTCGCACCGGGGGACGAGCAGTCGAGCTGGATCGAGCTCAGACCGGACCGCGCGGGAGGCTGAAATGACCGCAAGCCGTGTGGCACACGTCGAGGCGATCCCGCTCGTGACCGGGCGTCAGCCCAGCGATCTCGACGCTGGGAACGAGACGGTCCTCGTGCGCGTGACCGACGAGGACGGTCGCGTCGGAGTGGGGGAATCGGATGCGCCGGCGAGGATCGTCCAGGAGCTCGTCGAGATGGACGACCTGTTCGAGTGGAGCCGGGGCTTGCGCTCGATCGTGGTCGGGCTCGATCCGTTCGAACTTGCCGCGAACCACGCGCGCATGTTGCGGGAGACGCAGTACCACGGCCGCCGCGGCCTTGGCGTGCACGCGGTGAGCGCCGTCGATATGGCTCTGCATGACCTCGCCGGAAAGCAGCTCGGCCGACCGGCCTATCAGCTGCTCGGCGGGGCCTGCCGGACGGCGATCCGCCCTTACGCAACGATCTGGCCCGGAAGCCCGAACGGACGCACGCTCGGCGAGATCATGGACCTGATCGCCGAGCAATTCGAGCGAGCGATCGCCCTCGGCTTCCGCGCTCTCAAGATGGAGGTCATCTTCCGCGACCTCGTGAACGATCGCGAGCTCGAGCAGTGCGTGCGGGAGGGACGCCGCCTGCTCGGGCCCGACATTGCGATGCTGGTCGACTTCGGCTACCGCTGGACGCACTGGCGCGACGCGGCACGCGTGCTCACGCGGCTCGAGGACTGCGACATCTTCCTCGCCGAGGCAACGGTGCAGCACGACGATCTCGACGGGCACGCGCGCCTCGCACGCGCCGCACCGATGCGCATCGCCGGCGCGGAGTTCGCCGCCACAGTGCAGGAGTGCCGTGAGTGGCTCGAGCGGGGACAGGTCGACGTGCTGCAGCCGGACGTGAATCGCTGCGGCGGTCTCACCGAGCTGCGGCGGATCGCCGAACTCGCGTCACACCATGGTGCGGAGGTCGTGCCGCACGGCTGGAAGACCGGGATCACGGTCGCCGCGCAAAGGCATTTCCAGGCCGCGACTCCGTGCTGTCCGCTGATCGAGACGTTCCATCCCGACCTCTTTGCTTCGACGTTGCGCGCGTCCCTGACCGGGCCCGAGGAGGTCGTCACCGGTGGCCTGGTTCCGCTGCCGCACCTGCCCGGGCTTGGTGTTTCCGTCGATGAGGCCGTCGTCGACCGCTACCGCATTCCGCTGACGAAGGGAGCGTCATGACGCCCACCGTGACCCGAGCTGCCATCCTGCGCTCGTTCGGTCAGCCCCAGAGCATCGAGAACGTCGAGCTCCGGCCTCCCGGGTTGGGAGAGGCGCGCGTTCGCATCCTCGCCGCCGGTGTCTGTCACAGCGACGTGGGGCAGGCCGCGGGGGAGTGGTCGTTCCCTCTTCCCGCGGTGCTTGGCCACGAGGGCGCCGGGATCGTCGAGGCAGTCGGTCCCGACGTACGCATTCCGGTGGGGACGCGCGTCGTTCTGAGCCTCGCGCCCGGGTGCGGCGCGTGCGTTCACTGCCACGGTGGCTCCCCGATCCGCTGTCAGGTCGCGCTGGCCGCCATGGGCGACGGGCGCTTGACGACCGGCCCGACGCCGATTACGGGCTCCGGCGGCGAGATTGCGACCTATTCCCTCCTCTCCTGCTTTGCGAATCAGGCCGTCGTGGCTGCGCGCAGCCTGATTCCGATCCCGGACGACCTCCCCGCCGAGGTAGCGGCCCTGGTCGGCTGCGCCGTGATCACGGGCGTGGGCGCCGCGATCGCCACCATCGACGTCCCAGCCGGCAGCCGTGGCGCCGTCATCGGGGCCGGGGGCGTCGGTGTGAACGCGATCCAGGGCGCCCGGATCCGCGGTGCGAGCGCAATCCTGGCGCTCGACCCGTCGGCCGAGCGGCGCGAGCTCGCCCAGCGCTTCGGAGCCACGCGCCTTGTCGACAGCCGCGACTCGGACATCGTCGGCGCGTTGCGATCGGCCGCGCCCACGGATGGCCTCGACTGGGCGATCGTGACCGTGGGAAACACGGAGGCGATGCGCCTCGGGGTGGAACTGCTGCGTCCCGGCGGCACGGCCGCGATCGTCGGCCTCGCACCCGAGGGGATGCCGGCGCCGATCGACATGCTGGAGCTCGTGACCTATGAGCGACGCATCGTGGGCTCGGCCTACGGCTCGATGGCTCCGCCGATCCTGATCCCGAAGATCATCGGGCTCTACCGCTCCGGCGCTCTGCTGCTGGACGAGCTCGTCAGCCATCGCTTCCCGCTCGACGCCATCAACGACGCATTCGCGCTCTCGGAGCGAGCTGGTGGCCTGCGCGCGGTGCTCGAGATGTGAGACCACCGCCGAGACGCCTTTCGCGAACATGCTGACGCGGATCGTCGTCCTGACAGCGAGTTGCACTTCTCCAGGCCGAGTGCTTCGGTGACGTGCATCCCTCCTACTGCAGCGCGGCGCGCGCCGCGGCAACGATGTCGGCGCCGGTGTTTGCGTGGCCGTCGATGCCCCAGCCGCCCTCCGGTGACTCGGTGATCAGGACCCAGGTGCGGTCAGCCAGGCCTGGGTCGCCGGCTGCGGCCACGACGATCTCCGTCAGCTCTTTGACCACGCCGAGTTGCTTGTCGCGATCGAGGACGTTGATCGGGGTGAGGATCTGGACCCGGACGTAGTTGCTGTCGCCGGCTGCGTTCGAGATCGCGTCGGCGGGCAGGTCATGGATGAACGCCGCGGTGTTGTTCAGGAACAGGGGAATCTCCGGTACCTGCTCCCAGCGCATGACCGCCTTCGCGAGTTCCTGAGCGAGCACGTGCTTGTCCTTGAACGTGCCCTCGGTGGCATAGACGTCGATCATCGGCACGGCGGACTCCGATTCCGTTTGGGGTTTGGGCGGGCGTAGGGCACAAGCAGCGGTCGGTGCGCCCTTGGCCCAATACGTCGCTGCTGGACTCGGCGAAGCTCCGAAGCACTAGGACCTTCCCTGCGTCGTGGGTTGTGGGTGGAGGCGGATCAGGTTGACGGCGGCAAAGGCGGCCAAGACGATGACGGCTACGCCGTACTCGTAGCTTGTCGCCACGAGGCCTCCGCCCCTCGCGACGACGAAACCAGCTGCGACGGCGGGGATGCCCAAGCCGAGGTACGAGAACGTGTAGAGCACAGAGAGGACACCGGCTCGCTCCGCGCGGCGAGGAGTGCGGCGACGCTGTGAGCAGCGATGAAGATCGCCAAGGCCAGGATCTGACCGGCGATGCCGGCCAGCAGCACCGGGCGCCTTCCGATGTGGTCGGAGAGCCGTCCTGCCGTGAGCAACGCTGCGAGGAAGGTGATGGCGTACACGCCGAAGACCACCGTGGTGGTCAGCGCCGAGAAGCCCCACGCCGCTTGGTAGGTGGCGTACAGCGGAGTGGGGGCGGACGACGCGGCCAGGAACGAGACGGTGATCGATGCCAGCACGAGCAGCCGGAGCAGCGGCCGGCCTGCCTCGGGAGCGACTGCGGCGATGTGCGCGGCCGCCGTGTGCGTTTGACCACAGCGAGGCGAGCGTTCAGCGATGGTTCTCATTCCAGTCGGGCAACGGGTTGCCCGTCGACGGAGAGCGCGACTGTGACGTTGCCTCGGGTCGCGTTCGAATAGGGGCAGCGCTGGTCTGCTCGCAGCATCAGTTCGCTGGCTTCGTCAGCGGGGATGCTGGGTGCCTGAAGGTCGAGTGAGACCTGGAGGCCAAAGCCGC
>JALYLC010000821.1 GCA_030774435.1 Actinomycetota bacterium | reverse complement strand
CAGGAAGCGCATGCGACCGGGCAGCCGATCGTCGTGCGAGCAGCTTCGGCGGAGGCGGTCAAGGCTGCGCTTGCGCATCCGGAGGTTGCGTCGGCGCTGGTTCCGGCCGAGCGGCGCGAGCTGCTCGACCTGGATCTGCGCGAGCTGACCTATGGCCCGTAGCGGCGTCGTCGCGACGTATTCGATCGTCGCGTGCGATCTCGACGCGGGTCAATGGGGGGTCGCCGTGCAATCGAAGTTCCTCGCCGTCGGCTCGGTGGTTCCCTGGGCCGAGCCGCACGTCGGTGCGATCGCGACGCAGTCCTATGCAAACCCGCGCTACGGCCCGGACGGGCTCGCCCTCCTGCGTGAAGGACGTTCGGCGGAAGAGGCGGTCGAAGCGCTCACGGCAGCAGACGACGGCCGCGCCGAGCGACAGGTGGGCATCGTCGACGGGCATGGCCACGCTGCCACCTTCACCGGGGACGGGTGCCACGACTGGGCGGGCGGCCGCACGGGCGACGGCTACGCGGCCCAGGGCAACATCCTCGTCTCCGAGGAGACCGTCGCTGCGCTCGCCGTGACGTTCGAGCAGAACGCGCACCTCTCCCTCGCGGAACGACTGATCGAATGTCTAGCCGCTGCGCAGGCCGCAGGGGGCGACAGGCGGGGCCAGCAATCGGCGTCGCTGCTGGTGGTGGAGAAGGACGCCGGCTACGCGAACCTGTCTGACGTCGTCGTGGATCTCCGCGTCGACGACCACGAGCGCCCGATCGTCGAGTTGCGCCGGCTCTACGGATTGCACAACGAGCTCTTCGGTGTCACGCCGCGGGAGGACTGGGTCACCGTCGACCGGACCCTCGGCGCGGAGCTGCGTGATCGCCTCGCCGGCCTCGGCTATGTTGGCGAGCTCGGCAAGGCCTTCAGCGACTGGGCGGGCACGGAGAACCTCGAGGAACGTGTCGACGGGCTCGAGCGGATCGACCCGGTCGTCCTCGGCGCGCTGCGCAAGCAGTCCGGCACCAGCTAGGGCGCGCGAATGCCCTTGAGCGTCACAAATCGATAGCCGCGAGCGCGAACGGCGCGTATCACGCCTGGCAGCGCGCGGGAATCGATCGTGCTGCGATCGCGCGACGCGCCGAGATGCATGAGGACGATCTCGCCGGGCACGAGGTGATCGAGCACGCGGCGCCGCGCTCCGGCCACGGACTGCGCCGCCAGTCCCATCCAGCCCCACGTGTCCACGGTCCAGCGAACCGACGCATAGCCGAGTCGGCCGACGAGCCCGAGCGTGCGCCCATCGCGTGCTCCGTAAGGGAAGCGGAAGAGCGGACGAGGATCGCGGCCCGTCGCGCGGCGGATCATCGTTTCCGCCCGTGTGATCTGACGTGTTGCCGCGGGAGTCGAAAGACGCCTCAGGTCGAGATGGTCGACGGTGTGGTTCGCGACCGGATAACGCCGGCCGATCGCTCGCGACAGAAGTGGGTACGTCTTGACGAAGTGCCCGGTGAGGAAGAACGTGCCGGTGACGTGCTCGCTTCTCAGTACCGCGAGAACCTGCTTGGCGGCGTCCGCGTTGCCGCCGCCGTCGAACGTCAGCGCGACGACATGCTGCCTTGTCTGTAGTCGGACGAGCTCGCCCGCGACGATCGCCGGCGGTAGTGCGTGAATCACGCGTCGCCCGGGAGGCGCAGGCCGGCGGCCCGAGTGCGCAAGGCGGGGACGGGATCCGCCGTGGGCTGCGCCACGAGCATCACCGCGCCGTAACCGTCACCGGTGAGCGAATCGACGAGCAGCTGGAGGCCGAGCCCAAGCGCAAACGCCTTGTGCGCGTGCTCGCCGCCGAACGGCACCAGCTCGTCCTCCGAGGCCGCGCCGGCGATCACGTCCCCGTAGGTCACGCGGCCCATCGAGACGTCGCTGACGATCGGCCCGCCGTCGGAGCTCGGGATCGCGATGGCGAGCGGATTCGTCCCTGTGAGCTTCGGCCCTCCCTCCGGATGTCCGAGCCGAGGCGGCGACGTGGCCGTCAGCACGGCCAGGAGCCCGCCTGCGGCGACGCGGCGCGCCCAGTAGCCCAGCACTCCGGTCGGGAAGCAGTCGT
>JALYLC010000820.1 GCA_030774435.1 Actinomycetota bacterium | reverse complement strand
GCCAAGACCTCGCCGAGCTACTCGACCGCCTCGACCAACACCAGCACAATCCCCCCGTCCAACTCGCCGCCTGATCGACCCCACCGTAGTTGCGGCGGGGACCACTTAGGTTGAGTCCGCGCGCTGCGTGTGGCGCGCGTGGCCGATGGCCGAGCGCAGGGAGAGCGTGCGCAGCATCAGCACCAGCGCGATGCCGCCCAGCAGGGCATTCGAGACCATCACCGCGGCCTGAGCGCCGACCGAGTACGAGAGAAGCTGGCTGTCGGTGGCCGCGCCGCTGAGCACGACGACGATCAGCGCCTGCTGCGTGCCGACGCCGCCGGGCGTGACCGGGAGCAGCGTCGTGAGCGATCCGACGACCATCACGAGCAGCGCGTTGCGCAGCGTGCCCGGGATGCCGAACGCCTCCAGGAAGGCGGCCGCGGCGCCGACGCGGCAAGCCCAGCCGGCCAGCTGCGGTATGGCCACCGCGATGGCGTACCGGCGCGGTGTGCGGAGGATCGTGAAGCCCTGTCGCACCCGTGCGGCGAACGCCTTGCCGGCGATGTGGAGTCGTCGCGCGGTGATGATGCCCGCCAGCAGGATCAGGGTGGCGATGATCGCGGTGATCGTCGGGTTCGCGACCGCCCACGACCACTCGAACGCCGGCAACGAGGGCAGCTCCGGCACGCGCGGCAGCACGTGCTGGGTGAGGGCGTAGCCGAGGATGACGACGCCGAGGACGATGTCGATCAGCGTCTCGACGAGCAGCGAGGCGAGGATCGTGGGCGTCGTCGAGCCCTCGAGGCGCGTGCGCGTGAGGAAGATCTTGACGAGATCGCCGCCGCGCGCCGGTGCAATCGCGTTGACGCCGACACCGGCCAGATACGCGCCCGCGCACGAGCGGTAGCGGTACTTGACGCCTGGATAGGCCGCGCGCAGGATCGAGTACCACGCTCGCGTGCGCAGCAGCAGGTTGACCGTGTGCAGCAAGAGTGCGATCGCGAGCGGGCCGAGTTTCACGTCGGCCAGGTGGTTCGCGAAGACGCGCGCCGCGTCTGCGAATGCGGAGATGTCTTTCACTGCTCGTCGCTCGGCGCCGTGCCCGCTGGGGTGCCGCTCGCAAGGGGCTGTGGCGACGGTGCCACCGAGGGTGCGAGCGTGCAAAGGGGCATCAGATGCTTTCCCAGTGTACGCGGCGCCCCTCGGTACCCCACCCCTACGATCCCGCCGTGACCTCGCTGCTCCCGCTCTGGCACGACGATCCCTACGAGGAGCGCGAGCCGCTCGCCGGCGAGCGCGAGACGGACGTCCTCGTGATCGGCGCAGGCATCGCCGGCCTCTCCTGCGCCTGGCATCTGGCCGAGCGGGGCGTCGACTGCACGGTCGTCGAAGCCAGCACGGCGGCCGGCGGGGCGAGCGGCCGCAACGGCGGATTCCTGGTGGCGGGCGCCGCGCCGGCTCATCAGGACGCCATCCGCCTCTTCGGGCACGACGTCGCCCTGGGCATCTACCGCGCCACGCTGGCGTCGGAGCAGCGGATCTACGAGATCGCCGAGGAGATCGGCGCCGCCGAGCACTTCGCGCACGTGGGCTGCCTGCGGGTCACGTGGGAGCCCGAGGAGCTGGAGCACGCGCGCGTCCAATACGAGGCGATGCGGGCCGACGACCTTCCGGCCGAATGGGTCGACGAGGCCGGTCTGCCGGCGATTGTGCGCCGGCCGGGGCGCGTGGGCGTGTTCTCGCCGCCCGACGCGACCATGCACCCCGCGCGCTGGGTGCGGGCCTTCTCGCGCGCGCTCGAGGCGCGCGGCGTGCGCATCTTCGAGCGCAGCCCCGTTCCCGAGCCGCTCGACGCCGCGCGCAACGGCGGCTTCGCGGTGCGTGCCGGCGGCGGCACCGTGCACGCGCAGCGGGTGGTCGTTGCGGCGGACGGCGCCCTGCCGCAGCTGGTGCCGCACTACGCGCCCAGCGTGCGCACGAAACGGCTGCACATGGTCGCGACGGCCCCGATCGCCGAGCGCCTCGTGCCCTGCGCGATCGGCGCCCGCTGGGGCTACGAGTACCTGCAGCAGCGGCCGGACGGTCGCATCGCGGTGGGCGGGTTCTCGGACCACGACGGCGAGCGCGCCGCCGACTCGTATACGACTGGCGAGCAGGCGTCGCCCGCCATCCACGCGCGCCTGGAGCGCTTCGTGCGCGACGATCTGGGCGTGGACGCGCCGGTCACGCATCGCTGGATCGGGCTCGTCGGATACTCGCGCGACGAGCGCCCGTTCGTCGGGGCGGTGCCGCGGCACGACGGCCTCTTCGTGGCCGGAGGCTACAACGGCTCCGGCAACCTCAACGGCTTCACCGCCGGGCGGGTCGTGAGCGAGCTGCTCGCCACCGGGATGAGCGCCGACGCTCGCCTGTACGACTCGGCACGCCCGCTAGTCACGGCCTGACGAAACACAGCCCACTCACACCTGAGGGGCTTTCCCAGGGGCGAAAGCGGTGCTACTTTGGGGTTGTGAGGCGCGCCGCGCTCTTGACAGCGTTTGCGCTCGCCCTAATCCCCACAGCGAGCGCTGCCGCCGCTCGCCCGCGCGTGCTGCAGCAGCGCGACGTGCCGGGCATGAAGTTCTCGTTCGCGGCCACCAAGCCGCTGACCTCGATCAAGCGGTTCCTGGCCGTCTACAGCGACAACCGCAGCCGCAAGCGGGACCGCGTCGAGTTGCGTCAGTGCGGCTTCCGCCGCGGCACGGCGACGGCGCTCTTCCAGAGCACCGCGAGTAGCGACGCGACCAAGCCGATCGCCGTCTGGACAGCCGTCGTGGAGTGCCGGACGGCCGGGTTGGCCCGGCGCTTCTCGCGCGAGGAGCGCCAGGATGTCAACCGTGAGTGGACGAAGCCGCCGACCGTCGCCAAGGTGCATGCGCAGACAGCTACCAAGCTGCCGCGCGGCGCGCTCGCCGCCGTGGCAGACACCAAGCCCGTCGTGACCGGCGGCGAGAAGGCCGCGCTCACGATCGTGCTCGTCCCGCTCGGCCAGCGCGTCGCGATCCTGACTCTGACGACGCATTCCGGCTTCGACCCCTATCCGCAGGCGCGCAACCTCATGCGGCGGATGCTCGGGCTCAAGCCGATCCCGGCGAAGAAGAAGAAGGCGACGCCGCCACCGCTGGGCGTGCCGGTCGAGGCCGCGCGCTACGTTCACGCCTAGGCCTGCTCGGCGCGCAGCCCCTTACGCCTTCTTGGAGGCCTTCTTGGAGGCCTTGAGCGGGTTCAGCATGCGCTGCTGCACGTCCGCGGAAGCCTCGGACAGCGGTGTGACAGCCTTGCCGCAGTAGGGCTTGATGCGGCCCTGGCGGTGATGGCACGTCTCGGGGACGGAGGTCAGCGCGAGCGTGCGATGACCGTCGGAGCAGACGTAGACGGAGACGGTTTGCGGCGTCGCGACAGAAGCTTCCATACCCACAGGGTATCGGACATCAGCGAATCGCTTCGCCGATGCGCTCCCAGAGCTCGGGCGGGCTGGCGCTCTTGACGATGTAGACGCCGCCGACCGGAACGCGCTCGCCCTCCAGCGAGATCACGCGACCCCGCTTGGGGCTGGTCGCGTCGACGTACTCGTCGAGGTCGGCGAGCTCGGTGCCCGGCTCTGCGAGCGGTACGGCGGTGACGTCCTCGTCGCTCAGGTTGTCCATCCAGCGAAACTGCGCCCGCCGCTCTTGCACGCTCGTAGCCATGGCGAGATCCTAGCGAGGGCCAACCCACTAGCCTGCCGGGCATGAAGATTGCATGGATCGGTCTCGGCACGATGGGCGAGGCGATGGCGGGCCACCTGCTCGACGCCGGGCACGAGCTGACGGTGCACAACCGCACCCGCGAGCGCGAGGAGGCCCTGGCCGAGCGTGGCGCAGCGCGGGCGGGGTCGCCGCGCGAAGCCGCGCAGGGAGCCGAGCTCGTGTGCCTGTGCGTGGCGGACTCGCCCGACGTCGAGGCCATCGTGCTCGGTGCGGGCGGCATCGCCGAGGGCATCGGAGACGGCGCCGTGGTGCTGGACTGCTCGACGATCGCGCCGGACACGTCGCGCCGCGTCGCGGCCGCGCTGGCCGAGCGGGGCGCGGGGGCCGTAGACGCACCGGTCTCGGGCGGCTCGGAGGGCGCGCGCAAGGGACAGCTGACGGCCTTCGTGGGCGGCGAGGACGCGCACGTCGCGGTCTCGCGCCCCGCCCTCGAGGCGTTCTGCCGCTCGATCACGCATCTCGGCGGCCCCGGCGCGGGCCAGGCCGGCAAGGCCGTCAACCAGGTGCTGATCTCGGGCACCTACGCCGCGCTCGGCGAGGGCCTCGCGCTGGGCGAGAAGGAGGGGCTTCCGCTCGAGGCGCTCGTCGAGGCGCTCGGCGGCGGAGCGGCGGGCTCCTGGATCCTCGAGAACCGCTCCGGCAACGTCATCCGCAGTAGCTATCCGCTCGGCTTCCGCATGCAGCTGCACCTCAAGGACCTGCGCATCGCGCTGGCGGAGGGCGATCGCCTCGGGCTGCCGATGGAGGTGACGCGCCTGGTCGCCGAGCAGGCGCAGCGGCTGGTCGACGCAGGCTACGGCGGTGAGGACTCCTCGTCGCTCGCACGCGTGGCGCGCGGCGAGATTCCCGCATCGTCGTGATCGAGCGCTATCTCCAGATCCGCGCGGCCACCGTCGCGGGGTACCTGCCGTCAGGCGAGCTCGGCTACCTGGCCGATGTCACCGGGCTCCTGCAGCTCTGGCGGGTGGCGCCCGACGGCCTGCACGAGCAGGTCACGTTCGCGAGCGAGCGCGTCACGGCTGCGCTGGCCTCGCCCAGCGAGGAGCGCTGGGTGATCGCGCGCGACGCCGGCGGCAACGAGCGCCATGCGCTGTTCTCGACCGACGCGACCGGCAGCTCCGAGCTGGCGCTCTCCGACGACGCCGAGGCGATCCACGTCCCGGGCGCGTTCTCCCCCGACGGCACCGTGCTCGCGTTCACGCACACGGGACGCAACGGCGTCGACTTCGACGTCGCGGTGGTGGCCGTCGGCGGCGGCGGCCGGCGCGAGCTGGCCCAGGCCGGTGGCTGGTCACACGTGGTCGACTGGTCGAAGCACGGCATCCTCGTGCAGCGCGCCAACACGCCGTTCGACCACGACCTCTTCCTCGTCGATCCCGAGAGCGGAGAGACGACGCCGCTCACCCCTCACGACGACGAGGTCGCGTTCGACTCGGCGCGCCTGCTCCCGGACGGATCGGTGCTCTGCGCCTGCGACGCCGGCAGCGAGTTCGCCCGCCTGGCGGTGCTGCGGCACGGTGCGAGCCCCGAGTTGCTGACACCCGACGACGCCGATGTCGAGATCGTCGCGCTCGACGCCGCGCGGGCTCGGCGGGCGTGGGCGATCAACCGCGGCGGCGAGAGCGAGGTGTGGCTCGACGACAGGCGCCTCGAGGGCTTGCCGGGAGGGGTCGTCTCGGCGCTCGCGTTCGCGCCCGACGGCTCGCTGACCGTGACCGCCGGCCCGCCCGACGACTCCACCGATGTCTGGACCGCCGCGCCCGCGGTCGGCCGGCGCACGCGCTCGGCCGTCGGCGGCCTAGACCGCTCCGGATTCGTGCGGCCGGTGCTCGAGGAGGTCGAGAGCTTCGACGGCCGCCGCATCCCGTACCTGCGCTTCGGCGAGGCGGGCCGGCCCGCGCTGTGCTGGGTGCACGGCGGGCCGGAATCGCAGTTCCGGCCGCAGATGGCGCCCGTGATCCAGTACCTCTGCGCCCAGGGCATCACCGTCGCGGCGCCCAACGTGCGCGGCTCGACCGGCTACGGGCGCACGTACCACCACCTCGACGACGTGGAGCGGCGCCTCGACTCGGTCGCCGACCTGGCCGCGCTGGCACAGGCGCTCGGGGCGGGCGCGGGCACGGCCGTGGGCGTGATGGGCGGCTCCTACGGCGGCTACATGACGATGGCCGCGATCACCGAGCACCCCGACCTGTGGCGGTGCGCCGTGAACATCGTCGGCATCGTCAACTTCGTCACCTTCCTCGAGCGCACCGGCGCCTACCGGCGCGCGTTGCGCGAGGCCGAATACGGATCGCTCGAGCGCGACCGCGAGTTCCTCGAGTCGATCTCGCCGATCCGCAAGATCGAGCGCATCGCCTGCCCGCTGATGGTGATCCACGGAGCGAACGACCCGCGCGTGCCCGTGAGCGAGGCCGAGCAGGTCGTCGAGGCGCTGCGTGCCCGCAACGCCCCCGTCGAGTACCTGCGCTACGAGGACGAGGGCCATGGCATCACGCGCCTGCCGAACCGGCTCGACTGCTACCCGCGCGTGGCCGCGTTCCTGCAGGGGCACCTGCTGGCGGGCGCGTGAACCTGCAACGCTGTCGGCATGCTGTTCGAGGCTGACCTGGAGGCCGCGCAGGCGCGCATCGCGGACGCCGTGGTGCGGACTCCGGTGTGGCGCAGCGACGAGCTCGACGCCGAGCTCGGCTGCTCGCTGTTCCTCAAGTGCGAGCCGCTGC
>JALYLC010000819.1 GCA_030774435.1 Actinomycetota bacterium | reverse complement strand
CGTGACGTTCATGAGCACGCACAGGTCGTCGGCGCCATAGGCGCGTCGCTCGCGCAGCAGCGCGGCCGCGTCGGGCTCCCACAGACCCATGTCGCTCTCGTAGACCCCCGGCAGCACCTCGCGCATGAACATCGCCTCGCAGGCCACGGCGACCCCGAGCGCGGCGCGCGCGTCCCACAGGTAGTCGACGCCGAACGGGCACTCCACAGGTGCCAGCTCTCCGACGATGCGCGCGAGCGCGGCGACGTGCACCGGCGGTGCCTCCAGCAGGTAGGGCCGGTCGTTCTCGTTGCAGAACAGCACGCCATCGACGCCCTCGTCGACCAGGATCTCGAGGTCGCGGCGCACGTCGTCGATCGCGCCCTGCATGCCCGCCCCGGCGTCGTACAGCGGCGAGCCCGGCAGCGCGGGCAGGTGGGCCATCGCGATCACGGGCAGCTTCCCCGGGAAGATGCGTCGGAAGCGCTCGCTCATCGCGCCCGACTGTAGAGGACGTGCATAACTTGGGGTCAGACCCCCATTTATGCGTCCCGGTCAGGGACCGCGGTAGGCTCGACCCATTTGGCGTGGTGCTTGCGCGCCCAGTCCTCGTCGACGTCGCCGAGCGTCATGCCGCGCAGTGCATGTCGGGTGGCGGGATGCAGCACCGCCAGGTAGAGGTGGCCCGCCACCAGGAGCATCAGGACGAGCGTGGCCCAGTCATGCACCATGACCGTGCCGGCGAAGCGGTAGGTCGTGTCGCGCTCGCCGTACCAGAGCAGGAAGCCGGTCACGTACATGCCGAGCATCAGCCCGCCGATCAAGGCGGCGTTGAGCTTCTGGCCGGCGTTGAAGCGCCCCTGCGGCGGTGCCGTTCCGCCGCGCACCATCCGGCCCGGCGCGCCCTTCAGCCAGCGGCCGTCGTCGGCGTCGAAACGGTCGATCTCGCGTGCGCTGCGCACCAGCGAGCGGCGGTTGCCGAACAGCGCGATCAGGACGAGCCCGGCCGCGAGGGCGACGGCACCCCAGATGTGCCAGGCCTTGGCGGTCGGCCGGTCGAGAATGCCCTCGAACGCGGACACGCTCAGGCAGAGCCCCGTGAAGAGCATGACGAAGAACGTGGAGGCCAGCAGCCAGTGCGCCGCGCGCTCGGTGCGCGTGAAGCGGTCGATGCGCCTAGCCATAGCCGTTCGACTTGCCGACCCAGGCGTCGACGTCGTACCCGCGCTGCTCCCAGTAGCCCGGCGCTGCCGTGGCGTCGAAGCGCAGCTCGCGCACCCACTTGACGTTCTTGTAGCCGTACATGCTCGGCAGGACGAGCCGCAGCGGGGCACCGTGCGAGCGCGTCAGCGGCTCGCCGTCCTGGCCGCGGGCGAGCATCGCGTTCGGCTCGCGGAACTGGTCGAGGGAGACCTGGTCGACGTACGGCGCCTCGAGGGACTGCAGCGTCACGAACTTCGCGGCCGGCCTCGGCCGCACGAGGTCGATGATCGTCTGGGGCCGGATGCCCTCCCAGTGCACCTTGTTCACGGACCAGCCGGTCACGCAGTGGAAGTCGCTCGTCTGATGGACGCCGGGGAGCGCTGCGACGTCGCTCCAGCGCAAGCGCTGAGGCTTCTCGACCAGCCCCGTGATCCTGAGCTCGAACGTCGCCGGGTCGAAGCGCGGGAGTGGCGACTGGATGCTGTAGATCCGCCAGCCACCGCCGAGGCCCGGGAGCACCTCGCCGAGCCCGCCGGGCGCCGTCGGCACGACGTTGGAGAGAAACCGGCTCACGGCGGGGGCGATGGCGATGCCGCCGACGCCGGCAGCGAACGTCCCGAGCAGCGCCGCGCGGCCGAAGGGGATTCCCGAACGCGGGGTTGGTGTGGGCCGCTCCATCTGTCTGACAGTACCGCTCGCATCCGTTTTGCTACAGGCGCGCGAACCGGAATTCACTCCAGCTTCATCAATCGCCGGTCAGGCGGATCTCCCCGTTCGCAGTCGCGATCACGATCGCGCACAGGCCGCCCCCGGTGCCCAGAGGGCGCACCGGCACATCGTCCTCGACCCAGCCGTCCAGTTCCTCGGCGCTGCAGCCGACCTCGACCCGGCTGATACCGCGCAGCTCGACGGCGTGCGGGGCGCTCAGCAGACCCGGCCGCATGCCGGGCTCGTCCCAGGCGATGAAGAACGGCCGGGCGCCGAGCGCCGCCTCGCGCCCGGCGACGAGCCAGGAAAGGCGCGAGCCATCGGGCCGTTCGCGCCCGCCGCGCTCGAGCGCGAGCCCGAGCCGGCGCGACAGCCGCTCGATGTCGGCGGTCTCGCAGCACCAGCCCATCAGCGGGTCGCCCGTGGCGGTGTTGGCGAGCAGCCAGCGCCCCATGGGGTCCCGCAGCGCCTCGTTCTCGTCGACCACGCCGATGACCTCGAGATACGGGCCGCCGAGCGGGACGATGCGGTTGTGCGTGCCCCAGCCGGCGTGCCGCCCACCTGGCAGCGAGGCGAGCCCGTGCCGCTCCCAGAGACGGTCTGCGACCGCCCCGATATCGCGAGCACCGATGATCGCGTGGTCGATGCGCACGCCGGGTTAGGCGTCCCCGCGGATCGTCGTCAGCGTCGAGCCCACCTGGACCACGTCGTCCTTCTGAACGAGTTGCGGACCGAGCACGCCTGCGACCGGTGCCGTGACCTCGGCGTCCACCTTGTCGGTCTCGACGAGGCAGATCGCGTCATCGACCTCGACGTGCTCGCCTTCCTGCTTCAACCACTCGACGAGCGTCGCGTCGAGCATCGTCAGGCCCCACTTGGGCAGCACCACGGGTGTCTCGCTCACTCCCCACCTCCAGATCGGGCCGGCATGCCTGGGCGATGATGCCACGCCGGTGCGGCTGCGCGAGGGCGTCAAGAGGTGCAATCCACCGCCCACCATGCCTCAACCCTTGTCGAGCGGTTCCGCTGGACTGTACCCTCACCCCACGCCGCGTTCCAGCGCGGTGCCCCAATGCTTGAAAGGGAGGTGGTCATGGAGGGTTCCATGGTGGTCGAGCCGGTACACGGGCTCGCTCGCAACGCCCTCGGCTTGCCCCAGGTGTTGTTCTGCATCGTGACCGGCTGTGCGCCGATCGCCGCGATGCTGTTCAACGATTACTGGGCCGTCTACGGCGGCGGCTGGGCCGCGCCCAGCGCCTTCATCATGGCGACTGTCGCCTTCACCGTCTTCTCCGTCGGCTACGTCGCCATGGCCCGCAGGGTGACAGCCGCCGGCGGCTTCTACAGCTTCACGTCGCACGGATTCGGGCAGAGCGCCGGAATGGGCGTCGCGTTGCTGATCGCCGCGTGTTACACGCTCTTTGCAGCGGGCGTCACGGGCGTCACGGCGTACTTCGCGAACGCGACGTTCAACGACTGGTTCAGCGTCGACATTCCGGTCTGGGTGTGGGAGTTCGGCACGCTCGCGATCATGCTGACACTCGCCTACTTCCACATCGAGTTGACCGCCAAGATCCTCGGCGTCTTCCTGGCCATCGAGCTGACGGCACTGCTCATATTCGCGTTCGCGACCCTCTTCCAGCCAAAGCACGGCTTCGTACTGGACGGGCTGCTTCCCTGGAACTTCTTCGACGATACTGGGAACGGCACGAAAGCGGCGTTCAAGACCGCCACCGTGGGTGCCGGCTTCTTCGGTGCGTTCTGGTCATGGATCGGGTTCGAGATGGCGCCGAACTATGCCGAGGAATCGCGGGAGCCGAAGAAGATCATGGGGCCAGCCACCTATATCTCGGTGATCGGCCTCGGAGTCCTCTACACCTTCGTCTGCTGGATGCTGGTGGTCGCCTACGGTAAGGCCGGCATCATTCCGGGCATCCAGGCGCAGGCGTCTGGCGACGTCGCCTCGGTGTTCTACCCCGCCACCGACCGGGCGATTGGTCTCGACATCGGAGGCCAGTCGATCCTCACCCGCGCGTTCCAGCTCACCATCGTGACGGGCTCGTTCGCGTGCCAGCTGGCGTTCTTCAATACGGCCACGCGCTACTTCTTCTCGATGGGGAGGGAGGGCGTGCTGCCGCGCGCGCTCGGGCGCACGCATCCTGTGCACCACAGCCCGTACTACTCGAGCGGGCTCGTCGGCGTGTTCTCCGCGCTCATCATGGCCGGATTCCTCTGGTACAACTCGAGCGCGCTCGGGGCGCTCTTCTTCCTCGGCACGTGGGTGCCGATGATGGGCAACATGGGGATCCTGAGCGTGATGGCGCTCGTCTCGCTGGCGATCATCCGGTACTTCGCGACGACTGCGAAGGACGGTCAGCGTGTGTGGGGCACAGTCGTCGCGCCAGTCCTCGCGGCCGCGGCGATGGTCGCGGCCACCTACCTGCTGATCAAATACCGCAATACGCTCGGGGGTGCGAGCGGCGTTCCGTTCGTGACCTGGATGTGGCTGCCGCCGCTCGTCGTGTTCGTGCTCGGAATCGTGCTGGCACAGCTGTACAAGACTCGCGACCGGGCCCGCTTCGAGGGCATCGGCCGCTACCTGCACGAAGACGCATAGACCGCGATCCGTGCCGCGTCCTGCGCGAACGCGCGCAGGCCGTCCAGCGGCGCGCGGAGGTAGGGCTCGGCG
>JALYLC010000818.1 GCA_030774435.1 Actinomycetota bacterium | reverse complement strand
CTGCAGGATCTCGCCGGCGTCGTGCTCGACCCACCCCGGGCGCGGCGTGATCTGGCGGTGCTCCTGCTGAGCGGTGGCGACCGCTCGTCCGGCCCTGTCGAACAGCAGGCAGCGGCTGCTCGTCGTGCCCTGATCGAGCGCCGCGACGTAACGCGCGCTCACCGCAGCAGCTCCTCGACGCGGCCGCGGGCAGCTTCGCCTCGGCCGAGCGAGGCGAGCGTCGTGCGCCGGGCGAGCACGTCGTCGACCGTGAGCGCCCACTCGCGCTCGCACGCCCAGGGCACCTGCGCGGCGACCTCGGGCGACCCGGGCGCGAGTGGCTCGAGCAGCGCCGGATCGGCACGCGCGGGCTCCAGCAGCTCCAGCGCGTCACTGCCGTGGAAGCGCGCCAGGTGGCGCGCGCTCGCCGGGGCCAGCGACGGATGATCGCGCAGCACCCGCTCGACCACCGCATCCGGGTCGGCGGCGCCGGGGAGCGGCACCGGTGCGCGCTCCAGCGCGCGCAGATCGAGGTCGCCACGCAGCCGCTCCAGCGCGTCGAGTGCGATGCGCCGGAAGGTCGTGAACTTGCCGCCCGCGATCGAGAGCATGCCGTCCCCTCCCCGCACGAACACGGTCTCGCGCCGCGCGGATGGAGTCTCTCCGTCGCCCTGCGGCAGGACGCGCACGCCCGCGAAGCTCGAGAGGATGCGATCGCGCTCCACGACCCCCGGCTCGATCGAGGCGCGCGACTCGCGCACGATCTGCTCGACGTCGGCGTCCGTGACCTCGAGCTCGCGCGGATCGCCCCCGTAGGGCTCGTCGGTCGTGCCGACGAGCAGCGCTCCCTCCCAGGGATTCGCGAACTGCACGCGCCCGCCATCGAGCGGCGTGGTCAGCGCAGCGTCCCAGCCCTCGTCCAGGCGCACGACGAGATGCGCTCCCTTGGCGAAGCGCAGCGAGCGAGGCGCGGCGGGATCGGCCATCCGGCGCAGCTCATCCACCCACGGGCCGGTGGCGTTGACGACGCAGGTCGCCTCCACGGACAGCTCGGCGCCGCCGAGCACGTCTGCGCAGTCGGCGCCGGCGACGCGCCCGCCGAGCAATCGCAGGGAGCGCACCTCGACCCGCGTGGCGAGCTGCGCGCCTGCGAGGGCGGCCGCGCGCGCAACGGCGATCGTCAGCCGCGCGTCGTTGGTCTCGTGATCCACGTAGCGACCGGCCCAGCGCAGGCCGGCGATGCGCAGCGGAGGCACGAGCGCGCGGGCGGCGCGCGGGCGCAGCAGGCTCCCGCCGCCATCCTGGAAGCGGCCGAGCCCGCCGTAGAGCACGAGCCCTGCCCGCAGCGTCGTCGCACGCACGGGCCCGCCGCGGTACACGGGCACGAGGAAAGCGCGGGGCCGCACGAGGTGCGGCGCGACGACGCGCGCGAGCGCATGCCGCTCGGCGTGCGCCTCGCGCACGAGGCCGATGTCGCCCATCTGCAGATAGCGCAGCCCGCCGTGGATGAGCTTGGAGGATGCGCTCGACGTCGCGCCGGCCAGATCGCCGCGCTCGACCAGGGCCACACGCAGCCCGGCGCGGGCGCCGAGCCAGGCGACGGCGCAGCCGACGATGCCGCCGCCCACGACGAGCAGATCGAAGCGGTTCCCCACGAGCGCCTCGAGGGCGTCGTCCCGAGCCATCTCCACGTAGAACGCATTTCTAGATGATCGTGGTGTCTGAAGGGGCTGGATCGGCCTGCAGTCGATCGCCAGGGCGCGCGTGAGGTGGGGCGTGGGTTTGAGGCGTGGTGGGGTGCGCCCCGGCAATTGACTTCCGTCCGACCCGGGCGCTCGCTCGCTGCGCGAGGCGGGCCCGGGGCGTCGCAGGGACGCCGACCGGCTCTTGAAAAGGTTCCAACCGGATCTGCGAGCCGGCCGGCGCCCCTGCTCGCTCCAACCACCCCAGCCACACACGCTCATTCAGAAACGCGCTCTAACTCGCCCGCGGGAGCGCGGGCGAGTCGAGTACCTCGCGTACCTTGCTGGCGATTGACATGGGTGTCAATGGCTTGGCAAGGAAGGCTGTTCCGGCGTTCAGGATCCCGCGGTGTGCGATCACGTCGGCGGCGTAGCCGGAGGCGAAGATGACCTTCATGTCGGGTCGCTCCGAGGTCAGCCGGCGAGCCAGCTCGTCGCCACTCATTCCGGGCATGACGACGTCCGTGAGGAGCAGATGGATGACGCCGCGGTGCGCGCGCGACACCTCGATGGCATGGCCTGATCCGACCGCCTCGAGCACGGTGTAGCCGCGAGACTTGAGTACCTCGCACTCGAGCCTGCGCACGAGTTCCTCGTCTTCGACAAGCAGGATGGTCTCGGAGCCGCAGGGTGCCCGCGTTGCCAGCGACCGAGGTTCGAGTCGCACGACAGGCGCGTTCGCTCGAGGCAGGTAGATCGTGAATGTCGTTCCCTGGCCTGGCTTGCTCTGGACCGTGATGTCGCCGCCGCTCTGCTTGACGATGCCGAAGGCCGTCGCGAGCCCGAGGCCGGTGCCCTTGCCTTCCTCCTTCGTGGTGAAGAAGGGCTCGAAGATCTTGCGCAGCGTGTCGGCGTCCATGCCGTCGCCGCTGTCGCTCAGCGCAAGCGTCGCGTAGGCGCCTGGCTCAAGGTCGGGCTGCCCGGTCTCGTCCGCCTCGCCGAGCTCGATGTTTCCGGTCGTGATCGTCAGCGTGCCGCCCGCGGGCATCGCGTCGCGCGCGTTGACGGCCAGGTTGACAATCACCTGCTCGAGCTGACCGCAGTCCGCCTCGATGCGGTGAACGGAGGGGGTCAGGTTGGTGACGAGCTCGACGTCCTCGCCGATCAGGCGGCGGAGTAGCTCGTTGACCTCGGTCACGACGCCGTTCAGGTCCAGCACTTGTGGCAACAGCACCTGCTTGCGCGTGAAGGCCAGTAGTTGCTGCGTCATGCCACTCGCGCGCTCGCCGGCGCGCTGGATCTGCTCCACATGCCGGCGGCGCGGATCCTCCGGCTCGAGCGAGTCCAGCACCAGGGCGCTGAAGCCGACCACGGCCGACATCATGTTGTTGAAGTCATGAGCGACACCACCTGCGAAGCGCCCGACGGCCTCCATGCGCTGTCCCTGGCGAACCCCTTCCTCCGAGTCCCGCAGAGCTCGCTTGTCGGCGTAGTGGCGCATCGAATAGCGAAGCGTGCGCTCGAGCAGCGCCGGCGTGACCTCACCCTTGACGAGATAGTCGGCGGCGCCCGCGCCCGCCGCCTCGACGTCGACGGCTCGGTTGCTCTCGCCGGTCAGGAGGATGATCGGCCGGTCGTAGCCTTGCTCGATCAGCTCACGCACGAGCGCGATTCCGTCGTCGGCGCCGAGCCGGTAGTCGACCAGACATGCGTCGTAGCTCTCCTGGAAACTGGATGCCAGTGCCGAGGAGTAGCTGCTCACCCAGCACAGGTCGTAGCTCGTGCCGTCGATTCGCTCGAGAAGATCGCGAGTCAGGATCATGTCCTCCTCGTCGTCCTCCACCAGGAGAAGTGCAACCGGCCGGCCGCGAGCCTCAGCCATACGTCGACCTCCTGCCGGGCAGCTCGACGATCTCGAACCAGTACTCCGTCAGAACCTTCATCGCCTCGACCAGGCCCTCGAACGTCACGGGCTTCGTGATGAACGAGCTGACGCCCAGCTCATAGGTGCGGAACACGTCTTCCTCGGCGCGCGAGGTGGTCAGCACGATGACCGGGATCTTGCGCAGATCCGGGGTGGCCTTGATCTCCGCGAGCGCCTCGCGGCCATCCTTCTTCGGCATGTTGAGGTCGAGCAGGATCAGGCCCGGCGCGGGCGAATCGGCCGGATCGACGTAGCGTCCGCGGCGCAGCAGGTAATCCATCAGATCCTCGCCATCGACCGCGAATCGCAGATCGTTCCCGAGGCGGCTCTGCTCGAGCGCCTCCTGCGTCATCTGCAAGTCATCCTCGTCGTCGTCGGCGAGCAGGATCGTGATCGGCTGTCGATCAGGCCGCATCGCGGGCCCTCCCGTTGCTTGCGTTGTTTTCGACACGGGCCTCGTGGTGCGACAGCGGGAGCGTGACGGTGAACGTCGCACCGTGATCAGGCGCGCTGCGCGCTGTGATATCGCCGCCGTGGCGCCAGACGATCTTGCGCGCGATCGACAGACCGATGCCGGTGCCGTCGTAGGCCGAGCGACCATGCAGCCGCTCGAACGCGGTGAAGATGCGCTCGGCGTACTTGTCGTCGAAGCCGATGCCATTGTCCTCGATCGTGATCACGCAGTGATCGCCTGCCGTGGCCTCGCCCCAGAAGCGCGGCACGCGGCCATCGACGACGGCGCCTCCGATGCGAACGACCGGCGGCACGCCTTCGCGGTGGAACTTGAGCGCATTGCCGATCAGGTTCTGCATGAGCTGGCGCATCTGAGTGGAGTCGGCATCGATCACGGGCAGGTCGCCGAGCTCGACGGTGGCGTTCAACTCCGTCATGCGCGCTTCGAGATCGGTGATGACCTCCCGAGTTACGACGGCGAGCTCGACTGGCTCGAACTCGCTGCCCTGACTGGAAACGCGAGCGAAGCTCAGCAAATCGTTGATCAGGCGCTGCATACGCTCGGCCGCGCTCTGAATGCGCCCCAGATCGGCGGCCGCCTCATCCGGCATCTCGTCGACGAAGCGCTTGCCCAGCCGATCGCCGAACATGCGGATCTTGCGCAGCGGCTCCTGCAGGTCGTGCGAGGTGATCGCGGCGAACTGTTCCAGCTCGGCGTTGGAGCG
>JALYLC010000817.1 GCA_030774435.1 Actinomycetota bacterium | reverse complement strand
TGGCCGCCGAGCGCCGTCGCGACGTCCGCGTAGCGACCGGTGAGGCGGTCGGCGCCGTAGCGCGACACCGCGTCGGGCATCCATTGCGTGTAGCCGCCCATGAGGCCGTTGTTGAGCACGATCGTGAGAATCGGAAGGCGGCTCCGCACGGCCGTCTCGAAGTCCATGCCGACCATGCCGAAGGCCGCGTCGCCCATGATGTTCACGGACAGCCAGGCCGGCTTCGCAAGGCGAGCGCCGATGGCGAGGCCGAGGCCCGTGCCGAGTTGCGTCGACTTGCCCCAGCCGAGATAGCCGCGCGGTACGAGGCTCTCGTAGAACGGCACGACCTGGTCGCGCGGGTGGCCGGCGTCGTGCGTCACGACCGTGCGCGTGCGGTCGACGACCTGCATCAACTCCCGGACGACGCGATAGGGGCTGAGCGGCGCGGCGTCCGAGCTGAGGCGCGGGCCCCACTCCTGCATGAACGACTCGCGCACCGCAGCCACCTCAGCTTCGCTCTGCGCGCGCCGCTCGCCCGGCGCGTCGCCGATTTCGTCGAGCAGCTGGAGCAGCACCAGCCGCGCGTCGCCGACGCACCCGAAGGCGACGTCGTAGCCGCTCGCGAGGTCGCGGCGGTCGTCGGTGATCTGCCCCAGTAGCGCCTGCGAGGGCATCGGCGTGATGTAGAGCGAGCGCGTGAAGCTCGTGCCGATGCCGAGCACGAGGTCGGCCTGGGCGAAGAAGCGGTCGACCGTGGCCGGCCGGGTCCGCCCCGCCGTGCCGAGCGCCAGCGGGTGATTCTCGGGGAAGGCGCTCTTGCCGTTCAGCGTCGTCGCCACCGGTGTCCCGGTGCGCTCCGCGAGGCGCACGAGCTCGGCCGTCGCGCCCGCGTAGAGCACGCCCTGCCCCGCCACGATCACCGGGCGGTCGGCCCCCAGCAGCGCCTTTGCAGTCTCGGCCACATCGCCCGCCGCCGCCTGCGTGAGCCTCGGCAGCGCGGTCGGCACGTGCCAGTCGGCATCGCCGGCGGCGCCGTTCAGCACATCGTTGGCGACCGTCACGAGCACCGGGCCGTTGCGCGGGCCGCGCAGCGCGTTGAACGCGCGCCTGAACACCTCGGGGCCGCGGGCGGCGTCGTTGACGGTGGCCGCGAAGCGCGTGATCGGGCCATACGCCCACTCGCTGCGGAGCTCCGGCCCCGAGCCCTGCATGGCGACGGCATGCTCGCTCGGCAGCAGCAGGATCGGGCTGCGGTCGCCAAAGGCCTGCGCGACGGCGGCGAAGGCCGCCTCGGCGCCGGGCCCGTACTGCGTGACGCACGGGACGAAGCGCTCCCCGTTGGTGGCGCGCGCGAAGCCGTCGGCGATGTTGACCGCGACGCGCTCGGTGCGCGCGATGATCGGGCGCATGCCGATCAGCGCGGCGGAGTTGAGCAGCCGGTTCTCGGGGAAGCCCACGATCGCCTCGGCGCCTTCGCGCTGCAGGAGCGCCGCAATCCGATCGGCAACGAGGTCAGGCATCGCGCACCGCCTTCACGATCTCGGCGGCGGTGCGGCGCATGACGGCGTCGGGCGCGACGGTCACCCGCGCGAACCCGGGCAGGCCGAACTCCGTGCCTCCGCGAATGAGGATGCCGCGGCGCATGAGAGCCGCAGTCACGAGCTTGTCGTCGACGCCCAGCTCGACGAGGACGAAATTGGAGTGCGACGGATGGACGCGCAGACCACCGGCCTCGAGCTCGGCGGTCAGGAGGTCGCGCGCGGCGGCGACCTGCGCCCGCCGGTGCTCCACGAAGGCGGGCTCGGCGACCCCGGCGATGCCGGCCGCGAGCGCGGCGCGGTTGACGTTGAACGGCTCCTGCACGAGATCGAGCAACCTTGCCACCTCCGGGGCTGAGATCGCGTAGCCCAGGCGCAGGCCCGCCAATCCGTAGATCTTCGAGAACGAGCGGATGACGATGACCGCGCGGCCGTCGAGCACGTCGCGCGGCCGGTCGACGCGTACGGCGGGGTCGGCGAAGTCCATGTACGGCTCGTCGGCGACGACGATGCAGTCGGCGGGCAGGCGGTCGAGGAAGGTCGCCCAGGCTGCTCGGTCTACGAGCGTGCCCGTGGGGTTGTTCGGGTCGCAGATCCAGACCACGCGCGCGGCCGTCGCGTTGGCGGCCTCGGCGAGCGCGTCGAGGTCGACCGCGAGCCCCGCGGGCGGGACGCGCGTGACGATCCCGCCGGCGGCCGCCGACACCGAGGCGTACAGGCCGTACGTCAGCAGCGGAACGACGACGGGGGTGCCTGGCCCGATGAAGACCTGGGCGACCGACGAGATCAGCGCCTGCGCGCCGTGCGCCGGCGTCACGCAGGCCGGTGGCACCGCGAGCCACGCCGCCAGGCCCGCGCGGAAGTCGGCGAACAGGCGCTCGGGGTAGAGGGCGGCGTTGAACACCTCCGCCGCGGCAGCCTCCAGCACGCGTTGCGGCGGCTCGAAGCGGTCCTCGTTCCAGTTCAGCGGCTCGAGCTCGGTCAGCCCGTGCTCGGCCTTGAGCGCATCCCGGCTCGGGCCCGGGTCGTAGCGGACGAGACCATGCAGCGACGGCCGCGCGAGTGCGTCCCAGTCGATCACGCGCCGGCCAGCTCGCGCAATGCGGCCTCGAGCGCCTGTACTCCGAGCGCGACCGCGTCGGCGCCGCTGAGCTCCTCGGGTGCGTGGCTCACGCCGCCCGCGTCGCTGCGCACGAAGAGCATCGCGCTCGGCACGCCGGCCAGGGCCATGATCGCAGCGTCGTGCCCGGCGCCCGAGGGCAGCTCGGTCGGCTCGACCCCGAGCGCCTCGACGGCGCGCCTGAGCGCGTCTTTGGGCCCAGGGCTCATGGCCACGGCCTCGTACCGCCAGCGCTGTGCGATTGCGACCTCGCACCTGGCGGCGGCCGCCGCTTCGCGTGCCGCCGTCACGACGCCGTCCACGAGCGCCTCGACGCGCGCGTCGTCCGGCGCGCGCAGATCGGCGA
>JALYLC010000816.1 GCA_030774435.1 Actinomycetota bacterium | reverse complement strand
GTGCCGGAGCAGCTCGACGAGCCGATGCCGCTGCTCGCTGGATCACGTGCGCTGGTGCTCGACGGCCGCATCGACAACAGGGAAGAGCTGCGACGGGAATGCGCCGGCCGCGGAGTCGCGGTCGCGCAGGATGCCGGAGACGGCGCTTACGTCATGGCGGCGTATGACGCCTGGGGCGTCGATGCCCCGGCGCACCTCATCGGTGAGTGGGCCTTCGTTCTCTGGGATCGGGTCGAAGAGCGACTGCTCGCGGCCCGCGATCACATGGCGCGGCGATCGCTGCGCTGGTGGTCAGACGGTCGCACGCTCCTCGTCAGCTCGCAGTTCCCCGGAATCCTCGAACATCCGGACGTCCGAGCCGAGCCGAACGAGCCGATGGTCGCGGAATGGCTGGCCGGGGCTCCGGCGACGATCGACGAGACGCTCTGGGCCGGCATACGCAACGTGCCTGGCGGGCGCAGGCTCGTCTCGTCGCATCGGGGCGCGCCGCGAGTGAGTCGTTACTGGAATCCGGCAGAAGAGAGCGAGGAGCCTATAAACAACCTCGCCGACGCCGCCGACGCCATGCGCAGCGCCGTGACCGACGCTGTACGAGCACACCTTCGGTGCATCGACACGCCGGAGATCGAGCTCTCGGGGGGGTGGGACTCGTCCACGGTCGCCGTCGTGGCGAACGAGCTCCACGCTGCCGGCGCGGGGCCCGATTTCCGCCTGTCCTCGGTCGTCTATCCCGACGATCCGCCACTCGACGAGAGTCCCTACATCGAGGCGATGGAGCGGCATCTCGGCCGCGCTTCGCTGAAGCGTCCTCTCCATCTGGCCCCGTTTGAGATCCTCATGGACGAAGGTCGCGAGACCCGGCACCCGTCGCGGCGGGACGACTGGCGCGCCATTGAGGTGTCCGCCGCGCACCGCGTGACGATGACCGGGGACGGCGGCAACGAGACGCTGGGCGGCATGTGGCCCTCGGGCCCCGCGCTGCTGGCCGACGCACTCCTCACGCGGGGTCCAGATGGCGCACGGCCCCGCGAACTGCTGGCTCAGACCCTCAGGCGTCACGTCCGCCCGAGTCTGCCCATCCCGCTCCGCATGCTCCGCTCGCCGCCGCTCGGCCTTTGGCTGGATCGCGATTTCAGCCGTCGGGTGTCGTTGGCTCGACGCTTCGCCGTAGCCGAGCCGGCGACGCGCTTCACGACCCTGCGTCGAATCGCCGCCCTGTCATGGCTGAACGGCTGGGGCATGCAGCAGAGCGATCTCAACACCGAGCTGGATCGAGGTCGGTACGTCGAGTTGCGCCAACCCCTGCTGGATGTGCGACTGGTTCGCTTGGCGCTCCGACTACCGGCGCGCGTGATGGGGACGCCATACACGGATGCACGGCACCTCCATCGCCATGCATTCGGTTCCTCGCTGCCCGCGCTGGTGACGGCACGTACGTGGGGGACGGAGTTTACGTCCCTGCGGGTGCTCGAGCTTCAGCGACTTGTGGACGGGCTCGGCGAGCCTCGTCGACTTGCATCCGCCGGTTGGCTGGATGCCGCTGCAGCCAGAGACCTGATCGACAGCGCGCTGCTCGGAGCTTCTGTCCATTGGCGCGCCAGTCTGCTGTACGCTGTCGAGCTATGGATGAAAAGCGAATCTCACCGGTGACCGCCAGCAGCCCCCGCACGCCGATCAAACGGCCGTACTCGGCGCCACGCGTCGCGGACGCGGGCTCGCTCCGTGACCTCACGTTCGGCAACGTTTCGACTGCGAATTCGGATTTCCCGAAGAGCAACATGATGCCCTGATGGTTGGGGGCCGGTCGTAGCGCCGGTTCGTTGTGTATCGGCCACCCGCGCTTCACAGTTGGCCGCTCTCGTCGTCGATGACGTCGCGCCCCGCGCCCAGGCGCCGATATTCGTCCATCCTGGGCTGCCTTGAAGTCACTGGCTTGGAGTTGGCGCTGCCTGCGACGGATCAGCCTCCGGACTTCAGCATGGATGTCACATCCGCGGACGCCGAGCTTACGGTCGTCGAGGTCGTCCGGCGCAGCTCACATG
>JALYLC010000815.1 GCA_030774435.1 Actinomycetota bacterium | reverse complement strand
CGGCTGGCGAGGCGAGCGCCGAGCACGCGCTCGGCGCTCGCGGCGAGGACCGTGAGGGGCGGCTCGTAGGCCCGAGACGGCAGGAGCTGATTGCGCGTAACCCGGACGTTCCGCAGGCCGGCTTCCGAGGCCAGCGCCGCATGCGCACGCATCGTCGCGCGCAACTCCCCGCGCTCGGCCTGCGCGTGGATGTGGACCAGCCGGCCCTCCGGCTCGAGCGCCGCCCGCAGCGAGCGGTAGGTCCTCGCAATCACGTCGGGATCCGACGTGATCAGAGGGGTGATGCTCTGGGCGAAGATATTCGGAAACGTCCCGATGCCGGCGGCGGCGATGTCGGAGGCATCGACGCGCCGCGCGTCGACGCCGAGCGACGCGAGGTGCTCCACGAAGAACGGCGCGTAGTCCGAAGCGACGACGTCGAACCCTCGCTCGCGCAGCAGCAGCGTCAGCTGGCCCGCGCCGGCACCAAGCTCGAGCACGCGGCCCGGTCCGAGCAGCTCGGTGATGCGAGGCAGCAGGACACGATCCTTGGCGGCTTGACGCTCGCCCTCGCTGATCCAGTGCGCCAGCAGCTCGGGGGTGTACGCATCGGGGTCGTATGGCTTCATCCGCGCCGATGCCGAAGGCGAGACTTCGGAACTCCGGGCCCTGCGCCACCGCAGCGCCGCCACGCTCGCAGTGGCCGCGAGCGCGGCGACGGCCAGCCGGACTGCCGTGCGCCCCATGAGGCCAGCATATGGGCCTGCCCGAGCGGCGCGGAAGCTCTGAAGACCCGCCGCAGGCTCTGCGGCCACGCTCGCTCTCGGTTCGTCCTCGAGAACGAACCGGAAAAGCGCCTGCTGTCTACGCTCCGGGGTCGTGCATGGGGCTCCTCTTCCCATCGCGGACACGCCCAGGAAGCACGTGGGACAAGCTTTCCATTCGTGGTCGCGCAGCCAGCACTCGTCCGCCGGGTGGTCGAATCACCCCACCATCCCGTAAGGTTTCGCGCCTCCCGGTGGTAAAAGGTCCTGAACAAGGAGTCGCGGGGGAGGGCCTTGCCCGGACACGACGATCACGATCTCGCACGAAGGCTCCGCGAAGAGCGCGTGCAGGCGAGCGAGGAGTCGACGCCGCCCAAGGCGAGCGAGGAGTCGACGCCGCCCAAGGCGAGCGAGGAGTCGACGCCCAAGGCGAGCGAGGAGTCGACGCCCAAGGCGAGCACGAAGTCGACGCCGCCCAAGGCGAGCACGAAGTCGACGCCGCCCAAGGCGAGCACGAAGTCGACGCCGCCCAAGGCGAGCGAGGAGTCGACGCCGGCCGAGGCGAGCGAGGAGTCGACGCCGGCGGAGGCGAGCGAGGAGTTGACGCCGGCGGAGGCGCAGTGGATTCTTAAGGTCGCGCTCGCCTTGGTACTGCTGGCGGGGGTAGCGGCGTTCAGCGGGGTCGGCACCCTGTCGAACGGCCTGCGAGGGGATGTCCTAGCCGCGCTGGAGAAGGTTCGCGACTCCTCGACCGCGGCGCTTGACTCCTCGACCGAGGCGCTTCGGTCGGTAGTGGGCGCGTCCGTAGACAAGGTCGGCGCAGTCGCCAGCGAGGTCGGCGCAGTTCCGAGCGCCTTGGGTGGAGACGTCGTAGGCGCGCTCCAGCAAGCCCGCGACTCGTCTACTGCGGCGGTTCGCTCTGCGGTGGGCGAGCCCCCCAGCAAGCACTTCCAGAGCGGCAGCGATGAGCCGTTCCGCAAGCAGTACGGAGGCAACGTCTTCCTCTGCGTGCCGAACGTGCACGACGTCTCCGTCACCCGAAGCGTTTCGGCTCGCTCTGTCCCGTCGCTGGTCTCCGAGGGCGCGATCTACCCCGTGCCCGCAAGCGGCTGTCCCTGAAACGACCGCGCGTTTCGCATCGACGCGTCTACGCCAGCGTCCCCGCCGCTCGGGTCGCGCCGGCGTCTCGCAGTTCGTCACGAGCGAGTTGGACACTGCCGAGTTCGACGCCGATCGCGCCGCGGCCGATCAGGTGCTCAGGCGGGTCGCGGATCTGTGTGACTGACCTGCGGCGGCTTCACGCAGCGCGCTTGTTGGCGGCCGCCCGACGCACGAGCACCTCACAAAAGAGACTGCGGGGTGCCCGCAACCACCCACCGCGCCAGCCGCATCTGGGGAAATCTCCGTGCATTTTTCCGTAGATGTAGCTCGAATACACCCATCGTGGGGCGAATTGGCGAGATTGGACCGTAGGGCGCATTGCCTCACGAGTCACCTCTCGACAGCATGGCGGCGACATGAGGGGGCGAGGATCGACTCGGCGGCCGTCGCGAAGCTCGATACGCGATGGCCGTCTGATGGCAGGGCTGAGCGCCTGGAGTTCCGCTGCGATTGGATCTACGGCTCTCGGGTCGCGTTGCCGCGAAAGCGACGCGACGTGCGATGTCGCGGCATGCCCCCTCCGAACCGCCCTTGCGGAGTTCGCCGGAGCAGCGGCGTGAATACGATCGCCATCGAGCGCACAGCGCCGGTCACAGACGGAGCCACCACTGAACGGCGGTCGAATCATCGTCGCACCGACAACGTACGAGCCGCACTCGTCGCGTTCGACGTCTTAGCGACCCTCGGCTTCCTATCGCTCATGCGTGATGGCGGAGCCGGACCCGTCGCGGCGCGGATGTCCTGGCAGGCGGACGCCGGCTTGCTGTTCACGGGCTTTCTGACGATCCTGCTGCTGGGCGCGGCACGCGCATACGATCCCGTCACTCGCTTGCCGGGGGCTCGCCTGCGTACCTCCGGCCAACTTGTCCTCCTCGGTTGGTCCGCGGCGGTCATGACTGCGCTCGTCTCAGGGGGCTTTGACGGCACCCTCGATGGACGTCGGCTCGTAGTCGCCTCTCTCAGCTTGACCTCCGCATGGGTCGCGGCCCGCACGCTCGTTGCCATCGCGGAACGCCGCCATCCGGCAAGGACGCTTGTCTTGGGAACAGGCTCGACTGCGCTCCACGTGTGGGAGCTCTCCCTGCGCCACTGTGAGTGCGCTTTCGAGGTCGTCGGCTTTCTCGACGATGAGCCCCTCGAGCTCCCAGCGGGCGCGCCAGCCACGCTCGGGGAGCTCGCCGAACTGCCACGTCTCGTCGTAGAGCACGACATCGACCTCGTGATCGTGGCCTACACAAAGGCAGCCGACGTCGACGTCGTAGCAATGCTGCGGGCCCTGCGAGGTGTACGCATCCAAGTCATCCCACGCCTCTACGAGCTCGTGCAGGCGCGTGGCTTCGAACTAGGTCGCATCACCGTGCTCGAAGCCGGCGGCGTGGCGCCATGCGCCGGCGAGCACAGCATCAAGCGCGCGATCGACATCCTGGGTGCCTCCGCCCTCCTTCTGCTGCTGAGCCCGCTGCTCCTGGCCATCGCGATCGCGATCAAGGTCGGAGATGGCGGCGCGATCTTCTTTCGCCAGCGCCGCGTGGGCAAGGATGGTCACGTGTTCGAGATGTTCAAGTACCGCACCATGACCCAGGGCGCCGAGCAACGCGGCTACGACATGATCGAAGGGCTGCCGATCGAAGACGCCGTCCGTGAACTGAAGACATGTAGCGCGGAGATGCACGCGACGCGTATCGGGCGTCAGCTGAGACGACATAGCCTCGACGAACTCCCCCAGCTCTGGAACGTCATTCGCGGCGACATGGGACTCGTGGGTCCACGACCGATGCCGGAATATGAAGCCTTAGCGCTGCATGAGTGGCAAGCGAGCGAGCGGCATTCGGTGCGGCCGGGAGTCACCGGTCTCTGGCAGGTATCCGGCCGAAATGCGATCAGTTGGGAAGAGCGCGTGCATCTCGACGTCGTCTACGCACGCCACTGGTCCGTGATATCTGACTTGCGTATTCTTGCGCGCACCGTCGCAGTCATCGCACGCGGCAGCGATACCGTGTGAGCAATGCGCGCCGCGATCCCCGACAAACCGCCGCAGCAGTGCTGGGTGAGATCCTGGCCGGCTTCGGCCCGCAATGGTGGGTGAACGAGGAGTTGCGTACGAGGGAGTTGCCAGGACACGGCGATCACGATCTCGAACGAGGACCCCGCCGAGAGCCTCTCGGGGCGCGCGAGGGCGGCTCCTGAGCGTGGGACGTGCGCCGGCGTTGCGTGTCCTGCACGTCGCCCAGCCAAGCGACGGAGGTTCCCTCGTCTGCGCTGCGCACCTGGTCGTCGACCAGATCGCGCGAGGCTGGACTGTCGGCGTCGCGACGCAGCCAAATCTTCTCTCGAGAACCGCAGAGGATCACGGAGCGAGCTATTTTCCTTGGACAGCGCTGCGTCGGCCAGGATTCAGCGTGCTCGAAGAAACCCACCGACTCTCGCGCATAGTGACCTGCTTCGCACCCGATGTGCTTCACCTGCACGCGGCGAAGGCCGGCCTCTGTGGACGACTCGCGGTCCGCGGCCGTCGGGCCACGCTCTATCAGCCTCACGGCTGGTCCTTTTACGCAGCCGACGGCCTACTCAAGCATGCGGCACTCAAATGGGAGCGCTTTGCCACATGCTGGTCGGCGAACACCATCTGCGTAAGCGAGGACGAACGCCTTTCCGGCGAAGCAGCCGGCATCCGAGCACGGTGGACTGTAATTCCAAACGGTGTCGACACGGGCCGCTGGCGCCCGCCGTCGTCCGATGAGCGCGCGCAGGCACGGAGGGACCATGGCGTCGCGCAAGACGCAACGCTTGCAGTTACGGTAGCGCGCCTTCATCGAGCCAAAGGTGTTGACGTGCTCCTGCAAGCATGGAGCCAATTGCATGTGCACGCTCCGAGCGCACGCTTGATCGTCGTAGGCGTCGGTCCCGAGATGGCCAAACTTATGCGCGCGCGCCCCGACGGCGTAACGCTCGCCGGCGCCGCCGATCCCCGGCAATGCCTGTCGGCCGCCGACGTCTTCGTGGCACCCTCACGCTGGGAAGCCGGTGCCTCCCTCGCAGTGATGGAAGCGATGGCCCAAGGCCTTCCGGTCGTTGCCACGCAAGTCGACGGGATGGCTGCGATCCTCGAACGACGCTATCTTGCTCCCGTCGACGACCCGAGAGCCCTCGCCTGCATCCTTGAAGAACTCCTCGGCGATGAACACCAACGGCGCGTCACGGGCGCTCGCAATCGTGACCTCGTCCACGCCGAGCGCAGCCTAGGCGCCTGCCTTGAATGCACCGCCGAACTGACCCTCCAGGTGGAATGTCAGCATTCGCCCGGACGCCGCCGATTTAGTCAAATGCTGCCAACGCGGCGATAAGGCATCCTGCGGACTCGGACCACGCATGTTGTCTACTAATTGCGGCGGGATCCGCTGGGCGGTAGGCGGCCGGTGATGCCAGTACTCGCGCGATTCCCTCGGCAATCGAGCGGACATTGTACGGATCAACCAGGCTGGCTCCGAGTTGCCCGAAGGTCTCGACCAGTGCCGAGTTCGCCGACACAACAATCGGCGTGCCGCAGCACAGAGCCTCGAGTGCCGGCAATCCGAAACCCTCGGCCAATGACGGCATCGCCAGCGCCGTCGCCGCGCTGTAAACCGCTGGAAGGTCAGCTTCAGGAATGTGATCAACCGTACGCACGCCCTGCCCTTCAAGCCACGCGCGGTCGGGCAAGGCGTAGCCCGAAAGACGCCGACCAATCGTCCCGCCGGCCAATACTAGTTCGATGCCTTGATCTCTTGCGCGAACCAAATGCCAGGCGTCGATCAAACGCGCCAAATTCTTGCGCTGGGAAGCCACCGCCAACGTCATCACATATCGGCGTGGCAATCCGAGCCGCAGCACCGTCTGGTCGGCTACCGCCCTCGCGATCGGCCGAAATTGGTCGCCGACGCCTCCAGGAACAATCGCGATGCGCTCCGGCGCCACGCCAAGCAAGTGGACGATCTCGTCGCGAGTGTACTGCGATACAGCCGCAAAGCGCACTCCGCGTAGCATCAACGCACGGTGGAGCGTTCGGTACCAGACACGAAATGCGCGAGAATGATACTCCGGGAAGCGGTACGGAAACAGATCGTGCAACGTCACCAACTGTCGCGTCACGCGGATGGGCCCGGTGTTGCCTGGCGACCAAAGCGGCGCGCAGTGCAAGCCGGCGAACGATGCCAGGTCGCGTTGCTCCCACGCATGACCCCGCGTCCCGCCGATCCGACGCGTGAACGGCGTGAGCTCGGCGGGTATTCGAGCATCGGGCGGAGCCGCGACCAATATATCGCAGTCGCGTGCGACCAGCGCGCGCGTGATTTCGAGCGCGTGACGCTGGACACCGGAAAGCGACTGGCTCAAGAACCGCCCGTTTATCAGCACCCGAGGCGAACGCGAGCCCCTCATGCGCGAATCGATCATATGTTGCGAGCGCCCAGCGCGGTCGTGGCACGATCTACGCGACGCGGCGTCGCCGCGGAGGACAAGGCCGTGCAATAGTTGAACACCAAGAGCGAGGCGCCCGTCGCTATCAGCGCTGATGGAATTGAATGATACGCGTCTCCCCTTACGAGCGTAAAGGCATATGGCGCCACGTTAGCGTAGACGAGAATCGACGCCGCGCTGAGAGACGCGACGGTGCGTCGATACAGATAGGCCAAACCGATCCCCAGAAACGCCGGCACCAGCAACACGCCGGCGAGACCGAAGTTCGCTTCGGCTTCGCCGAGCAATGTCACGCTCGTCTCGACGTGGTCGACGCCGTAGTACTCTGGGAAATACGTCGACGTAAACCACGCGTTCCCGCCGCCTAGCGGCTTGCCTGGCCAGAGAGCACGTGGCGCCGGAAACGTGAACGCGTCGAGATACGTCAGGCCGAGCCTTCCCGCATACGTGCGCCCATACGCCCCGTTCAAGGTGGCCAGGGAGTCAAATGCAATCGCGTCGTGACCACCGACGATCGCGTCGAGTGGACGCTGATAGCTCTGTTGTAGAAGAGACGTGCGCGAATGATTGCTGCTGCCCGAGAACTGTGAATCGCGAAAGACGACGCGGAAGCTCACCGCAATGGCCAACAGCGCAACGCCGAGCATCAAGACTGTGCGCGCTTTCAGCGGCCTCAACGCATAGTGAGCGACAAGCACGGCCGGCAATATCGTCCCGATGATGAGGTTTGAGCGACCGCCGGAGAACACGTCCGCGGTCGCCGCAAAGGCGCCGAGTATGACGATCACGCGCCACGTGACGCGATTCGGCTGCGACGCGCGCCGGCTCAGAAGGGCGACGATGAGAACGGCCTTGACGGGCACTGAGAGCTGTGTGAGAAATGCGATGTTGGTGAATGTCCGCTGCCTGTAGCCGATTTTGCCCAGATACGCCGCGAGTCCGCCGCTCTTTAGAAGCAGGAATGCCAAGAACGCCACCACGCACGCTATGGCAACGATCATTGCCAGATGGAATCGGTCACGCTCGATGACCGGCCACGGCGAGGCCTCGTAGTGGGCTCCCCCGGTCGGCTGGGCGCGCACCGATGCGATATAGCCGAGAAAGAAGCTCGCAATTCCGATCGACGCCAGCACGAGTGCGACGCGTATCGAATCCATGACGGGAGCTATCGGGACATCGTAGGCCGCCTTGGCTGGGCCCAGCATCCCTGTAGATAGGATATGCAGCGGCCGTAGGACGTAATACACGGTGAATATGACCGCGAAAACGAGCGCCGGTGCAAGAGGGTCCCGGGATCCCCCGAGATATGCTGGCACGACGAGGAGAGTGGCTGCCATGACGGGTAGCAGGTAGTAATATGGGCTCGGCGGATCGGGCCCCAGTAGCTGTGCGATCGCCAGACCTACGCCGGCGCAGATCGCAAATCCCAATGCCACAAGTCCGAAACGGCTCAACGCGCCACCGCCGCGAGGCATTCGGCCAAGCCGAACTCGGCGCGCCTGCGCAACGCCTCTATCACCTTCTGTTCGACAGGCACCGCGCCGACCAGCGCCGCCAGTAGTGCCTTCGTGTCCGAACCGTCGATGAGGCGGACACCGCTGTCCTGAGCGAAGCTGCGTAGCTTAAGAGACGGGGCGAGCCCGATGGACGGGGCGCCGGCGAGCGCGGCGAACATGATGAAGTGCATGCGCATGCCAACGGCAAGTCGACACGATTCCAGCTCATGCACGAGCTCGCGCCAGCCGCCGGTGGGTGGGAACCAGAGTGCGCGTTCCGGTGCAGCCAGCACGCTTCGAAATTCTCGCAGCTTTCTGGCATCGGCATTCAGACGCCGATCCGTCGGAACAAGCAAGATCCCAGCGTCGGGAAACATCTCGTCGAGCCCCTGCGCCAAGAGTCTCAGTGCGTCGCTGCTGCAGTCAATCCGCAGGCTGACGGCTATCCGGCTTCGAGCGGCAGCGGGGCATGATGGCCACGCGGCGAGAAAGACCGCGTCGGCGCCTACGGCCAGCCGCTTCGGCGACGCGAGGGCACGCACCATGCGCCCGGACGGGCCATCGCGGACGGCGACGCACGCTGCATGTTCGATTAAGAACTTGGCGACCCGCCGTGCACCTGGCCGATCCAGCATCTCGGCGCCAACGAGTGCATACGCGTACGGCGTACGCCGCGCGATGCACGCCAGGCTCACCGCCAGCTGATAGCGAAGCAGTCCGCGCACGGCCAGCCGGTGGCGTGGCAGCACGTCCTCCTGAAGCATGGTGCCGCCACCGATCAGCACTGCGTCTGCCTCGGCCACCTCGCGCTCGAGCGCGAAGACGGGTCGCGGGCTGAACCGCCCGGATGGCGGATCGCCGCCTGCCAGGCGAACGTTGAGCGCAGTTACCACTCGCGAAACACTCGCGTGCTGCGCAACCGCGGCTCCGAGCGTGTCGGCAATGGCCTCGTCCCCAAGATTCATGACATGGCCCTCCGCCGTCAGCGCCGCCGCACCTGCAATGGCCACGCGCATACGTCAGGCCTCTGCCACGCGAGGAGAGAAAGCCGTCGAGCGCCTCTGCAACTTGCGCAACTGTAGCAGCAAGAGAGCCTCGCTTGCTACCACCACAGCGGGCACCAGGCGCACGTCCACAACAGAGGCTGGGACCGTGAGTACGAGCGAAAAGACGCCGACGCGCGCTGCCGCCACGAGTCGAGCCTTAGCCTGTCCGCAGCTGATCGCGATGGCCACCAACTGGTAATTTGTGAACTTCAACGGCAGAGCAAGTGCCAGGGTGGCAATTACCACTCCCGTGGTACTCGGCTCGTGATCGAAGAGACGGGCGGCCAACGGGGCGCTGAGAATCACAGCTAGCGCGACAATTACTCCCGATATCCAGGCGAATCGCAACTGATGACGCACGAGCGCGCGGCGTCGCGCCGAATCAGTCCCGACCAGGAAAGGCAGGCGCACCGAAGCGAGTGCAGCGGGCAGCAACTCGGTGGGTTGCGTCACCCGTGTCGCAATGCCGTAAACCGCGCCGGCGCTCAACCCGCCCACTCCACCGACCACGATGGTCGGCACTTGCGAATACGCCGATGACACGGCCGCACCGGCGCTATATGGCCACAGATCCGCAAGCGTCTCGCGTGTGCCAGCCGCAGGAAGCGGACAATCGCGGCGTGCTTCACGCCAACTGACCGCCACCCAAGCGAGCCCGACGAACACACTGAGCAACTGGGCCAACAGAAATGCACCCGTGCTCCACACAATGAGGCTGACGGCGCCGGCCAAGCGTGTGGCGCCCAAGGTCAGATCGACGGCCGCGAAATGCCTAAACTCTAGACTGCGTTGATACCGGCAGCGGGCGAAGCGCGCGATATTCTCGGCCATTGCGGCTGCGCCGACTGCGCCGCCCACAAGTAGTCCCTCCCGAGAGTGACCGACGGCGCCGACAATCGCCATCGGTCCAAGGCAAACAAACACGGCCGCCATCGCCTGAAGACGAAACACGCCGGCCCAGAGCGACTTGCCTATTGCTGCGTAGCGATCCCAGTTGACTACGGTGAACGCCCCGGCAGTCGACGAGTCTACAATTACCTGAACGGCAGAGGTCACAGCGAGTGCATACGCAATGAGTTGGAACTCGACACGCGAAATCGGTGCTACACCCGCGGCAACGAGCACGGCCAAGATTGCCAGTCGTGCACAGAGGGCAGCCGACGCCACCAGCGCCACATGCGCAAGCCCTCGTTCCGATGGACTCTCCACTGGATCTAAGCGCTTGTGCCGCGCGTGGTCTTGCCCGGCATCGACTCTCGCTGTGCGTTGACGCGCGCTTCCTTCCTGTGCTGCCCGTGGCCATAGCCATAGCCATAGCCATATCCGTATCCATCCACAGCGCCGGATCCCGTCAAGACGGTGCCAAGGATCTCGCAACGGGCAAACGCAAGCGTGCGAAGCAACTCGTGCAGCTCGCCACGCCGAGTCAGTGGCAGATTGGAGACCAGCATGAGAGCATCGAGCTGTGCAGAGAGTGCCAGCGTGTCGCCGACGCTGAGCATGGGCGGCGTGTCAATGAGAACAAGATCGTAATCTGCGCGTAGCTGCGCGAGGATGTCGGCAAGTCGCCGACTCGAAATGAATTCTCCCGGGTTCGGCGGGATGGGGCCGGCGAACAGGACGTCGAGCTTGGCCGGAGTTTCACGAACGTCATGGCCGTCGTCGTCGAGCAACCCCGCGACGTTCATGCGCGACAGAGCGCCTGCGAGGGACACCCGCCCCAGCGCGACGTCGATAACACCCCATGGGTCGGCGGCCTCGAAGAATGTCGCCAGCATCGGCTTACGCAAGTCGAGGTCTACGAGCGCCACACGCTGACCTCCGCGGGCCGCGGCTACGGCCAAGTTTGCGACCGTGGTCGACTTGCCTTCGGAAGGCAATGCGCTCGCCACGGCGATGATCTTGACGTCCTCATCAATGTTGGCGAGCTCAAGGTTCGTGCGTAACATGCGAAAGGCCTCGGCCTGGCGCCCGTGCGGCTCGGCGAGCATGACCAGCTTCTGCCGGTCGCGCACTTTCTTTGGTGGTTCGGGCAGGCGGCCAAGCAGCGGGATGCCAAGGCGAGCCGCGATTTCGTCACCGCTCCGGACGCGTGTGTCGAGCGCATCCACCAGGAGTGCGAGACCCAGTCCGATGATGATTCCGAAGGCGAGACCGAAAAGACCGTTGCGGATTGGTTGTGGTGATACTTGGGGTGCGCGCAACGGCGCTTTGACGACGGTGGCGTTCGATGTTTCGAGCGTTTGGAGGGTTTGTAACTGTTGCTGAGTCTCGGCCAGCTTCGCGGCCAATGCCGATCTGCCACGGTGGTTGCGACGAAGTTCGGCTATCCGCCGTCCGACGTCTTGACGCGCCAGCTGCAACGCAGCAGTGTCGAGCCGATGGCGATAGCCGGTGTATGCGCCCGCATACGCCGTAGCCAGCTTCAGCGCGAGGTCGGGAGTCTTCGCGATCACGGCGAAGGTCAACAGATCCGAGTTTTGCCCAGCGCTGACTGAAGACGAGTGCAACAATTGGAGCGGCGTGAGATGGGAACCCGGTGCCGAGGCAAGTGTCTCAACCAGGACCGTTGGCACGCGTGCGAGATCCGCCTGCGTGGTGGCGTTGCGATCTGCGAGCTGCTGATTGACGCTCGGATCCTGCGTGTTGGTGAGGAGCGCCGCCAAGGACTGATGAGTCAGGAGAACTTGCGCCTGGGCTTCGTATCGCGGGGACTGGCGGGTCGAGAGTGCTACGGCAACCGCAGGCACAAGAATCAACGCCAGAAGCACGACCCACTTGCGCCTCCGCAGAAGGTGCAGGTAGTCGCGGAGCGTTCCACTATGCCGACCCGGCTCCGCTCTGCTGGGGCTCTCAGGCGGGTTCACGCTTCATCTCCTGCATCGATGAACTCGTCTCTACGCTTTCGCGGAGTCTCGCGAGTGCCCGGTGCAGTGCCACGCCGACCGAGTTCGTGCGTACGCCCATGATGGCGGCGATGTCCTTCACTGCGAGGTCTGCCCCGTAGCGCATGGCGAGCAACTCCCGATCCGCGGTTGAGAGGCGCGCAAATGCGGCGCGCAGAAACAGGCGCTCCACTGCCAGGTCGGCCATGTCCTGGAGACCCAAAGAGGCAACATCGTCCTCGAAGCGGCCCGCCGATTGCTGCCTCTCTGTGACAGTTGGTCGTCGACTACGCGACGGGCGATGCCGAGCAGCCAAGCCTGCGCGCTCCCACTACGCGCGTCGAACGACTTCCGATAACGCACCGCGCGAGCGAACGTCTCGCCCGTCGCATCCTCGGCATCGGGGCCGTCACCGAGGCGATATGCGGCATAGCTGTAGACCCGTCGAATCAGGGGCTCCGGGTTGGCGGGCAGATCACTACGACGCAGCATCTGGCTCCAAATGCGGTAATCGGCGCATCGCGCGCACTGAAACCAGCAGACTACCCCGGGTTTGGGTCCCTGACTAGACTAGATGCGATATGCAGGTTTCGGCGGAAGACGAGCGAACGCTCCGCAGATTCGAGCTAGCGCGTCTGGGGGCGGCTGCGCCGGCCGTTCTGCTCGCCTCCCTGCTTGTTCTCGTCGCACTCCAGCGCGGCGGCTATTACGCCGAGAGTTGGGGTCTGCCGACAGCTGTGTGCGGCTGGATCGTCGCAGTCGTCGCCCTCCGAGGAACGCGCGAGCGGTTGCGGCGGCTCGAACTCGTCCAGTTGGCAGGCTTGTCTTTGCTCGGAGTCCTGGCGCTCGGATCGGCTGCCTGGGCGGCAGGCGGGCTCGGCTCGGCGCTGCCGGAAACCCAGTTGCTGGCACTCTATGCAGCGACGGTGGGCGCGACGCTGATGCTCTTTCGGCGCGCAACACCGCTTGTCGCGACGGTTTGGGCGGCTCTGGTGGCGGTGTCCATGCTCGCGCTCGGAACGCGCCTCTTCCCCAACGCTCAAGGAGCCGACGCGTCGGGAGACAACCGCTTATACCAGCCGCTCGGCTATTGGAACAGCCTCGGCCTCTGGGCTGCGATGGGCCTGGCGCTCGGGCTCGTCCTCGCCGGCCGTTCACACTCGCTGGCGCTGCGCGCGGCAGCTGCGGCGAGCTGCGTGCCCTGCGCAGCAACGCTGTATTTCACGTTCTCGCGCGGGGCCTGGGTAGCGCTCGCGGTCGGCCTGCTGGTGGCTTTCGTAGTCGATCCCGGACGACTCGGGCTCGCAGCCTGGGGTGTCCTGGTCCTACCGTGGCCGGCCGTCGGCATTCTGCTGGCCTCGCGTTCCCATGGGCTCACGACCGCTACGCCCGCGCTGGAGCAAGCGCGTCAGGACGGCAGGTCCCTCGCAGGTGCCCTAGTCGTCCTGTCCATAGGCGCGGCAGTCACCGTGTCGACTCTGGGGCTGTTGGAGCGGCGGTGGCCCGTATCCCTGAATGTCCGCCGTGCCTTTGCCGCTCTGCTGGTCGCGATCTGTACGATCGCCGGTGCTGGAACCATCGTGAAGTTCGGGGCGCCTTGGACGCTCGTCGCGCAGAGCGCGCATCGCTTTGCTGCATCCCCGCCGAGACAGGTGCACAACCTCAACGCGCGCCTCTTCGACGCATCGGGCTCGTCCCGCCTTGACCTCTGGCGGGTAGCGTGGGACGACGCCGGCCGTCATCCTCTCGTCGGGTCAGGCGCGGGGAGCTATGCGGCACAGTGGTTTCGCGAACGGCCGTCACCGGTCGATGCGACCAATGCCCACCAGTTATACCTGGAGACGTTGGCCGAACTCGGCCCGCTCGGGCTTGGGCTACTGCTCACGGCGCTCGGTGCCCCGCTCGTAGCGGGCTGGCGGGCACGCCGGCATCCCCTGATGGCCGGCGTACTGGCTGCCTACGTCGCCTTCCTCGTGCACGCGGCGGCGGACTGGGACTGGCAGCTGGCCGCCGTAGGTCTGGCTGGGCTCGCCTGCGGAGCGACCCTCCTGGTCATGGCGCGTGGTTCACGCGCGAGAGCTGTAGGCACATACGGCCGTGCGGCGCTCGCAGCGACTGCCATGGTGTTTTCAGGTTTCGCTTTGTGGTCGCTGCATGGCGCCTATCCGCTAGCCCAGGCGCGGAATGCAGTCGACAACGGGCAGTGGGTAGCGGCCCAGAACCACGCGCGCACGGCGATCGGGCGCATCGGTGGATCCTCCGCCGTGCCCTGGCAGCTGCTCGGCGAGGCGCAGACGGCCCTCCGCAAGCCGGATGCCGCACGCGTCTCGCTTCGCGTCGCCGTGCGTCGCGACCCCTCGTCCTGGGAAGCCTGGTACGACCTCGCTGTCGTCTCCCACGGTGCCGAGCGCCGCACCGCGGCCAACAAGGCCCTCACGCTGAATCCGCTCGGGACGGAGACGCTCGCATTGGCGAAGGTAGTCGGAATCACCCCATCCTCGCCGTAAGGTTCCACGGTCCTCGCCGGTAAAGGTGGGTGAACGAGGAATCGCGAGGACGAATGCCAGGACATGAAGATCACGATCTCGAGCGTGAGCTCCGCGCGCCGCGGTCCGAGGCGCGTGACGAACACAGCGGCCACTTGGTCAAGCGTCGGCGGTGGGAGTGAGGCTCACGCTTGATCTCCTCGCTGCGGGCGCCCGCGCCGACGATGGCTGACTCCTAACCTCGCATGCGGTTCGCCAGCTGCGTTCGTGATTTCACTCCCACCTTGCGGAACGTCTTGCGCAGGTGGTATTCGACCGTGCTCGGGCTGATGAACAGTTGAGCGGCGATCTCTCGGTTCGTGTTTCCCTGTGCCACAAGGCGCGAGATCTGCGCCTCCTGCGGCGTCAGTTGACCAAGCGTATCGACGGTGCGTCTCCGAGCATGCTCGCCGGTGGCTTCCAACTCGATGCGTGCGCGCTCGCCGAACGCCTCCATGCCGAAGTCGGAGAAAAGGTCATGCGCTGTCCGCAGTTGCCTTCGCGCATCGATGCGCCGCCGTCGACGTCTCAGCCACTCACCGTAGAGGAGGTGAGCGCGAGCGAGATCGACGGCAATCCGAGATCGACCGAGTCGGTCGACCGCCTCGACGTACAGCTCCTCGGCCCGATGATCTTCGACCAAGAGCGCCTCCGAGCGCGCCGCGACCCCGAGGGCCCAGTCCGTCCCGCTCACTCTGGCCATCCCCGCGAGCCGCGAGCGAGCACCCGCGGCCAGCTCGGGTGTTCCGGCTCGGACCGCAGCCTCGATCAACTCGACCATTCCCCAGTTCGAGGTGCTGAGGTTGTGCGGATACTCAGTGGCCCGAAGTGCCGCCGCGCGCGCCTCCTCGTAGCGGCCGAGGCCGTTGTAGACCACCGCCTGAGCCCAGTCGAGCACCGAGAGCCCGATTCCCTCACCTCGCCGAGTCACGTCCCCACGGCTTTCGTCGATGAGAGAGATTGCCTCGGGCTCGCGGCCGCGCAGCGCGACGAGTCCCACCGCACCGTACGGCGCGAGGTTGCTGCCTGTCGCCTCGGCCGCCGCCCGGATCTCATCGACGAGGGACGCCGCCGTCGTCAGCTCGCCCGCGAAGAGATGCGCGTAGACACGCTGGCTCAACGCGAGCGGAAGCTCGCCGAGCGCGCCTGTCTCCCGGGCGATCTGCACGTGCTGCTCGGAGATCGCCTCCCAGCGGGCGTCGTCCCACAGGTGGACGGACGAGACGGTCGCGAGCCACTTCCAGCGAAGTTGCTCGCTCACCGGCAGGCCGCTGACGTCGAATGCCTTCTGCGCCCGGCGCAGGATCGGGACGGCAGCCTCGTAGCTCTCAGAGAAAAAGGTCGCGAGTCCGTCGAGCAACAGCTCGGGACCGCGGAGGACGGGCGGCCTCGGTGCGGCCTTCGCGGCCAGCGCCACGTCGAGCGCGCTTGCGCCCGGCGCCGCCAGACGTCCCGCGAACATCGCCGCCGACAGAGCCTCGAGATACGTCTCATCCGCGAGCGTCGGAGAGAGCGGCGTGAGCCGGCGGGCGGCCTCGAGCAGCATCGTGGGCGCATCGCTGCCGTGCGTGGAGACGAATGCGATTTGCGCGCGCAGCAATTCGACTCGGGCGCGATCGAGCTCGTCGAGCGC
>JALYLC010000814.1 GCA_030774435.1 Actinomycetota bacterium | reverse complement strand
GACGGCGCGGCGACGCCCGCCGTCTCGCGACGGCTGTACGACCTCACCGGCGCTGTCTCGACGCTGTATGAGCCCGTGCGCCGCGGCGATAGCGTCGCTGCCGTGCTGGTGCTGGGATGGCGCCGCCTGATCGACTCGCTGCCGGCTCCCGTGACGACCGGTATCGCCCTGCTCGCGGATGAAGTCGCGGTGGTGCTCGAGCGAGCCGACCTGCTCGCCCAGGTCGAGGCGCTCTCGCGCACTGACGCCCTGACTGGTCTGCCGAACCGCCGCGACTGGGTGCCGCGGCTCGAGCAGGAGATCGCGCGCGCGTCCCGTGACGACTGCCCGCTCACGGTCGCGCTGCTCGACCTCGACTTGTTCAAGCGCTTCAACGACGCGCACGGCCATCAGGCCGGCGACCGGCTGCTCAAGGCGGCGGCCGCGGCGTGGCGAAGCCACCTGCGCGAAGTCGACCTGCTCGGCCGCTACGGCGGCGAGGAGTTCGTCATCGTGCTCCCCGGCTGCGCGCCCAGGGAGGCCGCCGAAGTGCTCGAGCGCCTGCGCGCGGCGACGCCCGGCGGCGTCACGAGCTCGGTCGGCGCGGTTGGCTGGGCCCCCGGGGAAGAGGCCGAAACGACGCTCGCGCGCGCCGACGCGCTGCTCTACGAAGCCAAACAGGCCGGACGCAACCGCGTCGTCGTCCGCTGACCTCTCGGCGGCCTTAAGCCTGCGGAAGCAGCGGCCACGGCTCCTCATGTCGAACGGCTCGCCGCCGTCGCGGCGGCGGCGGTCGATGAGTCGCCGCGTGCTTGTTGGCTGTCGGCCTGGAAGGGAGTAGTGTGGGTGGTCGGCTGACCCTGCGGGCAGGACTTCAGCCTCCGAGCCGAATGCCACCGAAGCGCGACCGCGCCGAGGAGCGGAGCTTGAGGCCATGATCGAGACCCGCGGGGCCTAGCCCACTGATTCACGCGTCTGGGTCTCGTTCCCTCTTCCTCTCGCGCGCCACCTCCATGAGGGCTGGGAGGTCTCGGCAATGCAGCCGCAGCGCACCGAGGACGGAGCACCCACCCCACAGCCGCCAGTGTCGACGCTCGTCACGGCGCCAGTGGTGCCGCAGCGCTCGGCGCGTCGAGCGACCGCGCGTCGCGCGAGCAACCGTCGCGCCAGCGCGCGACGGCGCAAGGACCAGATCGAGGAGCGCATCATCGATTACCTCGACGACCATCCGCTCAGCACGACCGGCGACCTCGCCAAGGGGTTGAACGCAGACCGCGCCAAGGTCGCCGCAGGGCGGTCGCACATCGCTAGGGCCGATGAGACCACGAGGGACCGCGCGGCGAGATGACCATTGCGCACATGCTCGGCGACCACGTGATGTCCGAGGCGTGCGGCTCGGACCAAGAGCGCGGCTCGACCATCACAGCCACGTTGGACGACGGCCCACTGCAAGGCATTCGCGTCGAAGCCTGGGTCGTGGAGGGCCGCCCGCCGAGCACGATCGATGTCCCTGCCGAGGACGGCAGCACATGCCGCTACTGCCTCGCGGAGTGGGCCCAGAGCGGCCCGTCTGCGATCTACACGTTCCTCTACCGCGTGTAGCCCTTCCCTCGCGGTGGCGCTCCAGCTCGCCCGTCGGAAGACGTGCAACCGCTGCGCGAGTGGCCAGCTCGAAGAGTCCGCGACGCTGTCCCTCGAGGAAGTCGTGCACGAGAACCGAGAGCCCTGGCAGACAGAGCTGTCGACGCGAGCCGGGTTCACCGCTCGTTCTAGCGAGGCTGCCGGGAGTGCGGTTAGCGTCCTGGGCTGCGGGCATCTCGGTAACCGGGCCGGTCGCACGGTTGGGGACAACAGAGCCTTGAGCCGGACGGCCGGTTCCTCGTGAGCCACCCGCAGGGCGCCAGCTACTCGGCACCTCCCGTTCGCGGTAAACGCCGCCTGCTCGTACGCGAACTCGGCTAAGTTAAGGTCGACCCGGCCATGCCGGATGACGACGAACTCGACCGCCTGTCGTCGCAGGAGTTGCACGACCTCGCGGTGCACCGCGCGAAACGGCACCTGGACGCGCGCTTCTTCTACCAACTGATGAAGCTGCTCCCGGTGGCCGAGGCGGGCGCCGGGGAGTTCGAGGAGTCCGAGAACGACATCACGCGGCTCAGCGCCCACGTCGACGACGTCACGGACTCCGGCCGAGGCGAGGTCGCCGAGCTAATGCGGCCCTTCTACCTCGAGTACCTCAGGAAGCAGAGCGTCGCGGCAGACGCATCCTGACCGGCCGCCACACAGACGCGATCCCCGCTACGGGGGCGGGCAACGCGCTTGCGCTTCGCGCGGTGGCTGTTGCACAAAGGGCGGTTCTGTCCGGGGCGATTAAGACGATTCCGGGATGGCGCAGAACTTCATCGGGTGTGATCGTGAGCAGGAGTTGTTGTTGGCGCCGAGCTTGCGTGAGTGGCTGCCGGAGGGCCATCTCGCGTGGTTCGTGATCGATGCCGTCGCGGAGATGGATCTCGCCGCCTTCTATGCCGCCTATCGGGTCGATGGGCACGGGCGGGCGGCGCATGATCCGTCGATGATGGTCGCGCTGTTGCTCTATGCCTACGCGATCGGCGAGCGGTCTTCGCGGCGGATCGAGCGTCGCTGTTTGGAGGACGTCGCGACGCGCGTGATCTGCGCCAACCAGGCGCCCGATCACTGCACGATCGCGCGGTTTCGTCAGCGCCACGAACTGGCGATCGGGGAGCTGTTCGGCGACGTGCTGGCGCTCTGCGCCGAGGCCGGGTTGGTGCGGGTCGGGGTGGTCGCGATCGATGGCACGAAGGTGCACGCGAGCGCCTCCCAGCACGCCACCCGCGACTATGAGCAGATCGCGCGCGAGATTCTCGAGGAGGCTGGGCGTGTCGATGCCGAGGAGGACGAGCAGTTCGGCGAGCGGCGCGGCGATGAGCTGCCGCCCGAGCTTGCGACCGCGCAGGGCCGCCGCGGGTGGCTGCGCGAAGCCAAGCACCGCCTTGACGACCGTGGTGCTGGTCCCGCCCGACGCCGGCAAGCGCAAGGGCACCCGCCCGGGCTGGGATGGCGGCCTTTACACGTTCATGCGGCGCGTGCTCGCCAGCGAGCGCGGCGGCGAGCTCTACGC
>JALYLC010000813.1 GCA_030774435.1 Actinomycetota bacterium | reverse complement strand
GTCTGGACCAGGTGGCAAGACGCGATGGCTAACCTGCTCGAGGGACGCGTTCCCGATGCCGGGCCACCAGCTCTAGAGGAAATCTTCCGGCTGGACTGAGCTAGGAGACGGGCGCGCCGGGGCGCCCGCGTGGGGCCTTCTGGTTGATGACCCAGGAGGTCGGCCGACGCCCTGCACATCCAAGTCAATCTGGGGGACAGACGCTGAACTCGCCGCCGCCGCCCGGGTCAGTCGCGCGAGCGCTCAGAACTGTCCGCGCGTATCCAGAGAGAGTGGCCTGCTCCCCGGTGGTGTTGACGGTTCAGGCCGCGTGAGTTAGTCGGGTTTGGCCATCTTCCCAGGTCTGGGCGACCTCCGCGGGGGTGCGGTAGGCGAGCCCGGAGTGGGGCCGGTCGTGGTAGCGGTCGACGTAGGCGGTAATCACCTCCCGTGCCTGGTCGAGGGTCTCGAACTCGTGCAGCCAGACGCAGCGCTCCTTCAGCTTCGCGAACCAGGACTCGATGAACGCCTGGCTCTCGGGGTCGCGGTAGCCGCCGCGGCGGTGAGCGATCCCGAGCCCTGAGAGGACGAGCTTGAACGCTCGGGCGGTGAAGGCGGAGCCGTTGTCAGTGCCGAGCGTGAGCGTCTCGGGCCGGATGCCGCGTGCGGTGGCCGCCCGCTCGACGAGCGCGATCGATTCCTTGGCGCGGCAGCGCAACTCGAGCTGCCAGTCGACGATCTCGCGGGTGCAGCAATCGATCGCTGCCATCAGGTAGCACCAGCCGTGCTCGGCAACCCAGACGCTGGTCAGGTCGAGGTGCCAGAGCTCGTCCGGCCGGGAGACGCGGAAGTAGCCGGGCCGGCGCGGACGGTCGAGCCGGCGGCGGCGTTGGATCAGCCGCTGCTCGCGCATCACGCGCAGCACCCGCTTGCGGTTGACCGCCCGCCCGAGCTTGCGCGTGACCAGCGCTGTGACCATCCGGTAGCCGTCGGTCTGGTTGTCGAGCGCGACCTCGACGATCGCCCGGTCGACCGGGTCGGCAGGCGGGCCCTGCCGGCGCGCCTTCGCCGGCCGCCGGATTGGGGTGCGGTAGATCGCCTGGCGGGAGATCTGCATCAGCGGTGCGACCACCGCCGGCTTGCCTCCGCGCGCCACCAGCTCGCGAGACCGGGCGACGCGCTCGCTCACTCCCAGCCTCGCAATGCTTCCCCCGCGATCTCGAGCTCGTAGGTCTTGCGACCAAGAGCCCGCTCCAGCTGCGCGATCCGCCGCCGCTGCTCGGCCGCGAGCGAGCGGTCCTGCCCCGACTCGAAACGCTCGGACGCCGCCTCCAGCGCCTGGTCGCGCCACTTGCGCAGCAGGCTTTCGGCGACGTCGTGCTCGCGGCAAAGCTCGGCGATCGAGCGATCGCCACGGAACGAGGCCAGCACCAACTCGACCTTCTGCTTCGACGTGAACTTCCGATACTTACGGTTGTCGCTCAACACGTGCTCCCTTCGGTTGAGCGGCCCATGCTCGAGAGCGCGCCGGACGAGATCTACGCCTCGCCCTACGGGCTCGGCTCCGATCCCGTCCGCACCCCAAGCACTGTCAACGCCCTACCGGGGAGCAGGCCAATGGCGGCTGTGAGGGCGAGGATGCGGGCGGTGATTCGGCAGATGAGTCCGGCGGGTGTTTTGGCGAGGTGGTGTTCGAGCCGGAGTTGGTCTTTGAGCGAGTTGACGATGGACTCGATCCGTTGGCGGATGCGGCCGATCGGCGGCTGCTCGCGTTCCGGCTCGTCACTTCTGCTCGGGCGCAGCAGCAGCGCGCCGAGCTCGGCGACGGCTGCTTCGAAGTCGGCGCCGGCGAAGCCTTTGTCGGCGATCACGAGCTGACCGGCGGGCGGCTGCCGCTCGAGCAGGTCGAGCACGGCCTCGCGCTCGGGGGCGTTGGCGGGGACGAGCTGGAAGTCGCGCACGCAGCCGTCTGGGCCGCACCAGAGCACGAGCCGCATCCCCCAGAAGAAGCGGGAGTGGGCGGCGCTGTAGCCGAAGCCACACCAGGGCGCGAGCTCGGAGCGGTTGACGGTGCTGACGC
>JALYLC010000812.1 GCA_030774435.1 Actinomycetota bacterium | reverse complement strand
GCGCCGGGCCGTGCGCATGTACGAGCCCATCCCGACCAGGCTTTACATCGGCATCGCGGTCATGTCGATGCTGCTGCTGCTCGGCGTTTGGTCGGCGGTCAGCTACGGCCATCTCGTGCAGCGTCTGTTTCTCCCGACTCCCGTGGATGTGTGGCACGCGGGCCTCGCGGAGGCGCGCGACGGGACGCTCTGGACTGACATCAGCGCGAGTGTCTATCGCATCGTGTTCGGTTTCGCGATCGCCACGGCCGTGGCGATCCCGATCGGCGTGCTGATGGGCACTTACAAGCTCGGCGAGGCGTTCTTCGAGCCACCCATCGACTTCATCCGCTACATGCCCGCGGTGGCGTTCGTGCCGCTCACCCTGATCTGGTTCGGCACGGCCGACAGCCAGAAGCTCGTGCTGCTCTTCATCGGGATCTTCTTCCAGGAGGTCCTGCTGATCATGGACAACGTCAAGACCGTTCCGCGATCGCTCGTCGAGGCTGCCTACACCATGGGTCTTCGCCAGCATCAGGTCATCAGGCGTGTGATCGTGCCGGCGGCTCTGCCGGGTATGGTCGACACACTGCGCATCTCGATGGGATGGGCCTGGACCTACCTGGTCGTAGCTGAGCTCGTGGGCGCAAACGACGGGCTCGGCTTCCGAATCCAACAGGCGCAGCGCTATCTGGACACGCCGACCATCATCCTCGGCATACTCGTGATCGGGCTGCTCGGCCTCTGCTTCGACTTCGGGTTCAAGGCCATCTACGCCCGCGCGTTCCCGTACCTGCGACGGAGAGGACGATGACGCCGCAGTCGGCCAAACTCGAGGCGATCGGCCTACGCAAGATGTTCGCAGGTCGCCGGGGACGGGAGATCGTGGCCATCGAGGACATCTCGCTGGCCGTGGCAGACCGCGAGTTCGTCTGCATTGTCGGCGCGTCAGGCTGCGGCAAGTCAACACTCCTGCGGCTCGTGGCCGGGCTCGAGGAGCCGACCGCCGGCAGCCTGCTGCTCGACGGGCAGGAGATCGCCGGCGCGGGGCGTGACCGCGGCATGGTCTTTCAGCAGTACACCCTGTTCCCCTGGCTGACCGTGCGCCGCAACGTCGAGTTTGGCCTGCGCGATCTCGGCCGGCGCGAGCGACTAGGGGTCGCGCGCCACTTCCTCGACCTCGTCGGCTTGCGTCGTTTCGAGGACTCGTACCCCGGCGAGCTCTCGGGCGGGATGCAGCAGCGAACGGCGATCGCCCGCGCCCTGGCGTACAAACCCGAGATCCTGCTCATGGACGAACCCTTCGGCGCGCTCGACGCGCAAACGCGCGGTCTGATGCAGGATCTGCTCCTGCGTATCTGGGCCGAGGAGGGGCTCACCGTGCTGTTCGTCACACACGACGTCGACGAGGCGGTGTACCTCTCGGATCGCATCTACGTGCTCTCTTCCCATCCGGGGAGGATCAAGGAAGAGATCACGGTGCCGCTCGTGCGGCCGCGGCGCTACGAGCAGCAGCTCACGAGCGAGTTCCTCGAGCTCAAGAGTCACGTGCGCAACCTCATCCACCACGAGGCTGCCGTCGCGACCGAATTCGAAGGTGTGCTCGATTGACCGCCGCCGCCCGGCTCCATGGCCCTCGCGACCTGCGCATCGAGCCTGCGCCGACGCGCGCCCCGAATGACGGCGAGATCGTTGTGCGTGTCGCCTACGCAGGCGTCTGTGGATCGGATCTGCACGTCTGGCGTACCGGCGACTTCGTCCCGGCGTTCCCCGTCACGCCCGGCCATGAAGTCGCTGGGGTGGTCGAGCACAGCGCGGCAGCCGGGCCGCTCGTCGGCGAGGCCGTCGTGCTCGACTCGCGCGTGGCGTGTCGAACCTGCGCAGCCTGTCGTGCGGGCGCTGCTCAACTCTGCGCTCAGCTCGGCTTTGTTGGAGAGGTCTGCGACGGGGGCTTCGCGCAACGAGTCGTTGTGGCCGCCAGCGACGTCTTCGCGGTGCCGGCGGGCCTTCCGCTCGACCTCGCCGTGCTCGCCGAACCCGTCGCGGTCGCGCTGCACGCCACCCGCCTGGCCGAGCGGCTGGCGGACTCCGCCGAGCGGATCGTGATCTTTGGCGGTGGCCCGATCGGCGTCCTGCATGCGCTCGTGCTCGACCCGACGCGCGAGGTTGTGATCGTCGAACCAGCGACGGAGCGCGCGCGCCTCGCGGCTTCCGTGACAGGCCGGCGCGTCGTCCCAACCGCCGGCGGCCTGACGCCTGCCGATGTCGTCTTCGATTGCGCGGGCTACGCCGGCTCGCTCGCCACGGCGGCCGCTCTCGCCCGTCCGGGCGCGACCGTCGTCGCCGTCGCGCTCCACGAGCGGAAGGAGTCGCTGGACGCCAACGACTTCGTGGCGCGGGAGCTACGGCTGGTCGGCGCGCACGTATTCCAGGACGAGATCGCGGAGGCGCTCACCACACTTGCCAATGCACAGGCTCGCTTCCGCCCAGTCGTGACGAGCACGCTGAGCCTCGCCGAGCTGCCCGCGCATTTCGCACGCGCTGCGGCCGGCGTGTACGAGGATCTCAAGGTCATCGTCGACCCGACGAGAGGACAGCCACGCTGATGAACACGCCCAAGCTTTCTGACATCGACATTCGCGATCTCGAAGATGGAGGCGTGGAGGTCCACCGCGAAACCCGCGAGTCGGTGATCGACCTTGCCATTAGCTTCGGCGAGCGCGACGACGACGCCGAGATCGACTCCGGCATCGACTTCTTCAACCACATGCTCGAGATGGTCGCGTGGTACGCCGGATTCAACATTCGAGTGGCCTACCGGACAAAGCGCTACCGGCTTACGCATGTCGTCTGCGAGGACGTCGGGATCGTTCTCGGACGCGCCGTGCGGAGAGCCATCGAGTTGCGCATCGCCGAGGGCGTAGCCTCGATCGGCGAAGGTCACGGCGCCATTGATGACGCCCTCGCGTTTGCGTACTTCATCCTTGAGGGACGCGCAAACCATTTCCTCGAGTTGCCGGAAAGCCAGCGGACGGGCGACGTCGAGGACGCCCACAACACCGATCTGGTGCAATTCTTCGAGGGCTTCGCACAAGGTTGCCACGGAACGCTGCACCTGCGCCTGCTCGCGGGAGCAGACCCGCACCACCAGTGGGAAGCGACATTCCGGGCCTTCGCCTGCGCGATCCGCGCCGCGCTCAAGCCAGATCCGTGGCGAGCGAATACCACTGCCGGCGTCAAGGGAACGCTCGAGTGACCACCGCCGCGACCGCCTCCGAGGCACCCTGGAGCTTGTACCACTGGTCCGAGATCGACGCCGACAGCCGCCGCCGCATTCTGGAACGGTCGACCCGGCAGATCTTCGACCTCAGCCTCCGCGCCGACGTCGAGAAGATCGTTGCCGACGTGCGACAGCACGGCGACGTCGCGGTCTCCCGCGCACTCGCCCAGTTCGACCACTGCGAGGTTGCACCGGGCGATCTGGCGGTCGCGCCCGACGAGATAGCGCAGGCCGGCACGCGGCTACCGGAGTCACTGAAAGCCGCGATCCGCTTCGGCATGGAGAACATGCGGCGCTTCAACGAGCGGCAGATGGCCGAGCGGGAATGGCGCCAGGAGATCGCACCCGGCGTTGTGGTTGGCGAACGCTTGACCCCGATCGATCGCGTCGGTCTCTTCATTCCGAGCGGGAAGGCGTCCTATCCCAGCGTGCTCATGCAGATGGGCACCCCAGCCGTGGTGGCCGGCGTGCCGGAGGTGGCCGTTGTCGTGCCGCCTGTCCCCGGCGGTGATGGCGAGCTTGATTCGGCTGTCCTGTTCGTCGCCCACGAACTCGGCATCAGCCGGGTCTTCCGCGCCAACGGCGTCGCGGGTATCGCGGCCCTTGCGTTCGGCACGGAAACGTTCCCGAGAGTGCGCATGGTCGTCGGCCCCGGCAGCCCGGCAGTTACCGCTGCCCAGGTGATCGTCCAGTTGTACGGCACGAAGACGAACATGCTCATGGGTCCGTCGGAGAGCCTGATCATCGCCGACGAGCACGCCAACGCAGAATGGCTCGCCTCTGACCTCCTCAACGAGGCTGAGCATGGCCCCGACTCGGCCAGCCTGCTCGTGACTGCGTCCCGTGAGCTCGTGCAGAATCTCGAAGGCATCACGACGCGGCGGCTGGCGGAGCTTCCGGAGCCGCGCCAGGCGTGGGCGCGCAGCGCTCTTACGAGGTTCGGCGGCGTGATCCTCGTGGACGACCTGGACGAGGCTGTGTCGGTCGCGAATGAGTACGCGCCAGAGCACATGATCGTCGACGTCGCCGCACCGGACGCCGTCGTACCGCGCCTCACGGCCGTCGGCGAAATTCTCATCGGTCCTTGGAGCCCGATCAGCGCTGCGAACTTCGCGATCGGCGTGCCGGCGGCGCTGCCGACTGGCGGGTACGCAAAGCTCTCGGGTGGCATCACGGCGCGAAGCTTCACGAAGGCCACCTCGATCGCGCAGCTGAACGAGACCGGGCTCGAGTCGATGAGGCAATGCGTTTTGGAGCTCGCACGTCACGAGGGCTTCCCTGCGCACGCCGCGTCCTTCCTGGCACGACAGGGCGATTGACGATGGAAGGAATCGAAGGCGGCGTCGCTGTCGTCACTGGCGGGTCGTCGGGGATCGGCTTTGCGACCGCCAATCGGCTCCTCTCGCACGGGGCGCGTGTCGTGATTGTCGCCAGGGGCGCCGAACGACTGGCCGTCGCCGCGGCCCAGCTCGCCGCCGATCACGGGAAGGAGCAGGTCGCCACGATCGCCGTCGATGTCGCGGCGTCCGGAGCCGCCGCTCACGTCCTGGAGACGACGCAAGAGCGCTTTGGGCGAGTGACGCTGCTCTGCAACAGCGCTGCCATCGACGGCGAAGCGAAGCCTGCGACCGAGCTCTCGACGGCGCATTTCCGAACCGTGCTCGAAGTCAACGTGCTCGCCACATTCAACCTCGCGCGGGCTGTCGCTCGCGCAGCGATCGAACGGAGGGCGGGCGCATCGATCGTGAATGTCTCCTCGATCAACGGACTTCTCGCTGAAGAGCATTTCACCGACTACAACACGTCGAAGGGCGCGGTCCTCTCGCTCACGCAGTCGCTTGCACTCGATCTGGCTCCTCATGGCATCCGCGTCAACGCCGTTTGCCCGGGCTACACGTTGACCAATATGACGGCGGGCTACCTCCGCGATCCAGCGGTACGCGCGCATATCGAGGCCGGCATCCCCATGCGCCGCATCGCCGACCCCGACGAAATTGCGCAGGTGATCACGTTCCTGCTCTCGGCACGAGCGAGCTACGTCTCGGGTGTCGCCCTTCCCGTCGACGGCGCACGGACGGCAGGCTTCACGGGCGCGGCGACACAGCCGTAACGCACGCAGGCCGAGCTCGCTGCTTGCGCAAATCCAGTCGGTTTCCAAGACCGAATGTCGGTGCTCGAATCTCGGCCTGGAGCCGTCGCGTGGAGACGGAAAGATGAGGATCATGCCACGAGCATCCGGCCGTGACCCGGCTCGGCTCGATGTCGCTGCGGTAGCCGCGGATAGCCGTGGTGATTCGACGAGGATCTGCGGTGCCCGCGCGGCCGCGGCGCGGAGTGTCGAAGGCCTCCGGGTATTGGCCCGTCACGGCTCGATCAGGCGCGGTCCTGGTTTGACGGCTATGCGTGATCGCCAACCGTCCTTCCTGTCACTGGGACTGTTCAGTCAGCCAGCAGTGGAACCCAGCGCTAGAAGGACGGCGGCGAGCACGAACAGGACCGTGGCGAGGAGTCGATTCTCGTATGCCAGGAGAAGGCTGCGCACATGCTCGCCATGCCTGGCGCTGTCGGACTGCGACGCATGCCGGCTGAGAATGGAGATGACGAGGACGGGCGCAAGGTAGAGCACTTGGTAGGCGCTCAGCAGCGCGACCGTGGATGCGATTCCCAGGTGCGCGCGAATGACGCTGACGATGATGACGAAATACGGGAGCGCTGTTGGGAGCTCGGCCAGCGCAATGGCTGCTCCTGCGAGGGGGGCTGCGTGCCGGAATCGCTTGCGCTTCGCAGGGCGGTGATGGGGGTGCCGGAGCCAGACCACGACGGCGGCCGCCAGCAGGACTGCTCCCGCGACGAGCTCGAGAACGCCCGTCGTGCTTGGCCCGAGGTGAGGCATGAGCTTCAACAAGAAGCGTCCCGGGCCCAGCGCGATCGCGACTCCGCCAATGATGTTGACCGTGAACACGCCGCTCGCAAAGCCCGCCACGCGGCGACCGCCGCCGGGGCTCGGCGCGAAGTACAGGGCCGGCACGATCATCGCCGGGTCGATCGAATCAGCCAGCCCGACCGAGGCGATCAGCGTGAGCAACGAGAACATGATCGAAGCCTGAACGAATCGCAGGAGGAGGTGCTCGGAAGCCCGCCGCCGGTCGTTGCGCGGCGGGCCTGACGCGCAGTGACGTGCGCGCGCGGCGCCGTTGTCTCGCGTGGAGTCAACGATCTACCAACTAGAGTAGAGCGCACGGGACGCCGTAGGCGGCGACCGCGGCCGCAGCGGGTGAAAGGTTACGCCGAAGCCGGAGGCCGGTTCGCATCAGGGGATGCACCTGAAGCTGTAGATCCCTAGAAGAGTCAAGCGCGGCCTGCAGTGCGCCGACGCGAGCTTCGTCGCTGACGAGCCATGCCCGCGCGGCGGCTGCTCTGTTGGGCTGACGCCAGTTCGCCTAGCATCACCTCAGGTGGCTTGCGGATCCGGGAGCACGGGCGCGACCGCTCGACCGGCAGTGCCGGATGGGCAAGCCGCGAAGCGCCCCGGCGCGAGCGCGGCTCTTCCCGCTGGGCGATCCGCCCGGACGAGAGCTCGGCCGTTCGCTATGCCGCTGGTCGCGCTTGTCTGCGTTGCGATTGCTGTGCACCCCTTGTTCCTCGAGCGTTTGCTGCCCCACTCGTACGACATCGGCAGCTACTTCGCTCCGTCCTGGGCTTTCCTCGCGCATAGCCTCCGAGCGGGGTCACTGCCGGGCTGGAACCCGTTCGTGTTCGGGGGTGCTCCCTTCACAGGTGACCCTCAAACGCAAGCGCTATATCCGCCGACACTGATCCTGTTCGGGCTGCTTTCGCTCCCAACCGCAACTCTCTGTTGGTTCGGCTTTCACTATCTCCTGGCTGCCAGCGGGACGTACTGTTTGGCGAGGAACTTGAGCCTCTCGGGTCCGGCATCTGCGATCGCTTCGATCGCATTCGCGGCGTCGACGTACCTGGTTGCGCGCGTCCAGGCGCCGTCGCTTCTCACGGGTGCGGCCTGGTTGCCAGTGGTGCTCGCTGCTGCTGTCGGAGCAGCGGCCCGTCCAGACGCGGCTCGACCGACGTTGCTGAATGTCCGGCTCGCCTCGGCGTTCGCGTTGCAGGTCCTATCGGGAAGCCAGCAGGTTGTTTTGCTGACTGCTGCGGCATGCGTCGTAGCCGCAGCGCTGCTGCGTAGCCGGCGGCTAGTCATGGCGACGTTTGGTTCCCTGGCGCTCGGTACGATGCTCGCCGCGCCTCAACTCCTTCCGATGGCTTCGCTGGTCGCTGGTTCTACCGCTTCGTCCGGCATCGACGTGAACGGCTTCGGTGCACTGTCTTGGGCAGACCGCAGCATTCTCGCCGGCGCTTTCGCCAACACTCGAAGTGAGACCGCACCGATCTATCTGGGGGTCATGGGACTGGGTCAGGCTCTCGTAGGGCTGGTCTCGGGATGGAAGCGTCGACCGGTGCAGGTCATGCTGGGCCTCGGCGTCCTCTCGCTCATCTGGTCGTTCGGACTCGCGGGCCGACTCGTGTCTCCGATCGCGCCTGCGCTTGCCACCGTCACCGCCCACCAGCCCGTGCGGGCGCTCCCGCTCACTGTCCTGGTGCTCGCTTTGGGCATCGGGACGTTCTGGGATCATGAAGTATCCGCTAGGCGGTCTCTCGTCGTCGTATTGGGGAGTGCCGGTGGATTCCTCGTCGCCGGGACGCTAGGACCGACGAGCTATGAGGTCTCCCTGTTGTCGGCAGCGCTCGGCGTCGCTGTCTTGGCTGTCGCGTTGCGGTGGCGCCGAGCCGCATGGCCCTTGATCCTCGCGAGCATCGCGCTCAGTCTCGACCTCGCCATTCACAACGTCGACCTCCGAAATACACACCAACCACCGGCCGTCTGGCAGGCGGCCCGGACCCTCTATCCAGCCGCACCGCCGAGTGCAATCGCACTGCAGCAACTTGGAGTTGGCGTCGCCGGTGCGAGATTCGCATGGATGGCGCCCCCTCGCGTCCGCGGCCACCAACTCGGCCGCGCCCTCAGTCCGGAAGGCCGAGCGCTCCTGTTGCCTGGCGGCAGCATGCGCTATCTCCTGCCGACAATAAGCGGCTACAACCCGATCATCGACCGTGAGTTCACAGCAGTGATGAAGAGCTCAAACGGCCGGGCGATCCCCGATCGGCACAACCTTTACGTCACTCGCGCCCCCACCAACATATTGCGCGCCTATTCGGTCGGCGCATACCTTTGCACACGTACTAGCTGCCCACCTGGTCTCCCCGTCCGGTGGAGAGCAGCGCGGAATCGCATCGTCACCGATGCTCGCGGGCTGCCATTCGCACGGATAGCGATTCACAACGACTCAGGCGAGCTCGAGCGGTTAGCGGCTGCCTGGCCATCTCCCGACGAGATCGACGTTCGCCCCTTGGATGCGGCAACGGGCGGCCGTATTACCGTTGCCGAGCGGTTCGCCCCGGGATGGAACGTGTCCGTCGACGGTGTCGGGCAGCCACTGTCGCACGCGGTCTTCGGTCTGATGTCGGTCGAGGTGACGCGCGGCTGGCATCGAGTGCGGTTCAGATACGAGCCGCCCGGCTTTCGATACGGCATCGCGATCGCCCTCTGCGCCGCCGGCATATGTTGCCTGCAAGTACTGCGATGCCTCCCCCGCCACGCAAATCGCCGGCTGTTCTCCTGATCTCGCCGTTGCAAACCCGGTTCGAGGGCCGCCGCTCCGTTTCCGGCGCATTTGACTGTGTCGCTAGAACTGGTAGTAGAGGAATGGGCTTGGGCCGGCGATCGCGAGGATCGCCGATGCGAGGAGAAGCCCGTAGGCGACGCCCTTCCGGAAGCCGCCGTTGAACTGCACCTCCCAGGTATTCGGCACAACGTTGACGAACACGAGGAGCGCGCCGATCGTGAGCGCGAAGCGGGTGTCCAGCAGCGCTGAGACCGCAGAGCCGCGCTCGACTCCGCCGAGTCCGATCATGCCTCCGAGGACGTCGCCCGCGCTGTGGAGACTGCTCGATCGGAAAATGACGAACGCCGCGACGACGCAGACGAAGGTCGCGAGGCGGTTGAGGGCACGGCTGCTCGGCGTCCATCCGCGGGCGCGAAGGACCGCATGACCGGCGAGCAGGATGCCGTGGATCGCCCCCCAGACGACGAAGGTGGCAGCCGCGCCGTGCCACAGCCCGCCGAGGAGCATGACGATCGCGAGATTGCGCGCGCTGCGCACCGTTCCGCCGCGTGACCCTCCGAGCGGGATGTAGAGGTAGTCGCGTATCCATCCGGAGAGCGACATGTGCCACCGCCGCCAGAAGTCGGCGATGTTGTCTGCCTTGAAGGGCGAGTTGAAGTTCTGCGGGAAGTCGAACCCGAGTAGGAGTGCCAGGCCGACGGCGATGTCGGAGTATCCGGAGAAATCGAAGTAGAGTTGCAGCGAGTAGCCGAGTGCTGCCAGCCACGCGCCCGTGAGCCCGAGATGGGCATGGCCCGCATAGAGCCGGTTGACATCCGGGGCGAGGGAGTCGGCGATGAGAAGCTTCTTCGAGCACCCGCAGGCGATGAGGAAGAGGCCGCGAGACGCCATGTCGGCGGTGAGACGGGGGCGCAGTCGGGCGAGCTGATGCGCCATCTGCTCGTAGCGGACGATCGGGCCCGCGATCAGGTGCGGGAAGAGCGCCACGAACGCGCAGTAGCGCAACAAGCTCTGCTCAGGCGGGATCCGGCCTCGGTAGACGTCGATCGTGTACGACATCGAGTTGAAGGTGTAGAAGGAGATGCCGAGTGGCAGCACCAGATGCATGATCGGGAGTGGCCTGCCGATCCCGAGAAGGGCGAGGAGCCCATCTGTGGAGTCCGCAAAGAATCCCGCATATTTGAAGATTGCCAGCAGGGCGAGGTTGATTGTCAGCGCGACGACGAGAGCCGCGCGTCTCGTCGATTGTCGTTCACTGTGGGCGATCAGACGGCCCGCAATGAAGTCGGTGCTCGTCGAGGCCAACATCAATGGGAGGAACTTCCAACTCCAGGCGGCGTAGAAGATGTACGAGGCGAGCGTCAGCCACACCAGTCGCAGGCGCGCCGACCGCAGCCCCCAGTAGCCGAGGAGCGTCAGCGGCAGGAAGCCGAAGAGGAAGATGTGGCTCGTGAAGACGATGTCAGTGTCCTGACAATGCGCCGCGGGATCGCCGGATGAGCCAAGCCGCCAGCCGGCGCGCATTCGGCGCCGTCATGTGCACCCCGTCGTAGAACGCCCGGCGGCTGCCTCCGAACGTTGCGACATGGCTCGCGTCGAGCAACTCGAACGGAATGCGCTTCGCGACCGTGTGCAGATAGCGCACGACCTGAGCGTGGCGGCGCTGCCACCCGAGCGGACCGATTACTCGCAGGAACTTCGGCTGCACAGGGGTGAGCACGATGACCGGCCGCGTGCCCCATGCCTGCATGACGCGCAGAGTGCGCTCGAACCACCGCTCAGGCGTGGTTGCCAGCCCGGGGTAGCCCCTCGCATAGATGCCGCGGTACTGGGTGATCGACTGGCCGATGCCGGTCGACAGGCTGGTGCCCCGGGCCTGAGCGAGGTCGTGGAAGTCCCATTGGCGTAGACCGTTCGGCGCGTATTCGGTGACGCCATTCGTGCGGTACGTGCACGGCACCCGCGTCGCGGCGCTCGCCCTCCGTGAGGTCGCGACGCGGAACGCGTCCTGAGCGGCCTTCCAGGAGAACAGCGTCCAGAAGCTGTTGAGCCGGGCGCTCAGGCGCGCGGAGGCCGAGAAGTAGCGCGCGAGTGCCGGCGTCTCGAGTAGGCCGGGATCGAGCGGCCGCGCGCGGAAGCTCTCGATGTCAAGCAGCCAGATCACGCGCCTGCGCTCGCCCGGGAAGCGATCGTGGAGGAAGTTCGCGAAGGCCCATACATCAGCGGGAGTGGCCGAGGAGACAGCCGCGTTGAAACTCGTCAACCCGGTCAGACGGGAGACGAAGGCTGGGTCGACTTTCATGGCTCGCGAGGAGCCGTAGACAACGAGCTGCGGCCCCACCGGAAGCCGCTCGGCGAGGCACGCCTTGGTCGCCCGGTCCGAAAGGATCGCCGTCGGGAAGACCGCGCTGCCGACGAAGCCGTAGGGATCGACCAGTGCGTTGAACGCCCCGACGCACCCGAGCAGCGCGAGGGTCCCGGTCAAGACGCCCGCGACGAAGCGCCGCTGCCCGCGCGAGCCACTCGGTCCCGCATGCTCGCCGACCGCCGGCGGTATCCGCGAGCCGGGCGCGCCATCACTGCCATCCACGTTGGTCACGGGCCCGACAGATCGTGTCGAGCCTGCCGCACGATCCAGACCGCCAGACGGCGCATGTTCTCGACGCGCATGTGCACGCCGTCGTAAAACCCGCCTGGTAGTCCGCCGAACGTGGAGATGTGGCTCGCGTCGAGCAACGTGAAGTGCGCCCGGAGATTCCGCAGCATCCTCAGCACCTCGGCATGCCGCCGGTTCCATCCGAGCGGCCCGAGTGCCCGGAGGAACGTCGGATGTGCCGGAGTCAGCACGATCACGGGCCGGATGCCCCACGAGTTGAACGCGCGAATCGTCCGAGCGACCCAAGCGACCTGCTCCGCTGAGATCCGCGGATACCCGCTCTGATAAATACGCCGGTAACGAGTGATTGCGAACCGCAAGCCCTGGCTGAGCGTGAGTCCGCGAGCGGCTGCGATGTCGTGGAAGTCGCGCGCGCGGAATCCATCGGAGGCGTAACGCGTGGAAACGCTCGTCGTGAATGAGCATCTCCGCGAAGCCAGGCCGTGGATCGTTTCAGGGGCAGAACGAACCACGCCGCCCGAGGCCGTGAAGGAGCGGGCGAGCGTCGGGATCTGGAGCAGGCTCGCATCGAAACGGTGCGGGCGCAGCGATTCGATATCCAAGAGCCAGAGCGCTCGCGCCGGCCTCGACCCGGCCTGATCGTGTTCGAGGTGCGCGAACGCCCACGTCGCTTCCGCTGTCGCGGATGACACGCTCGCGTTGAATGCAGTCTCTCCGAGCAGCGACCCGAGGTACGATGGCTCGAGCTTCGCCGCGCGCGACGACCCGTACACCACGAGGCGAGGCGCGGGGGCCATGCGTGCGATCAGGCAAGCCTTGATCGCCCGGTCGGACGACGCAGCCTGCGCCATCGCGCCGACGGAGCACACCAAGGCAGCAACCGCCAGGGCGAGAGCGCCTCGGCGCGCGCCCGTCAACCTGCCGCCTACCAAGCTTCGAATCTGAATCCACGCGAACTGCTCGAAAATGCGGTTCACGTGGCCGAGACTCGGGCTGCTGGCCCTGAGCGACTCCTGACCTCCTCCACGGCGCCGCCCCGTGCGCGGACTACCCAGAGAGCTGGACTGGCGCACCATCGGTGACGACCGTAGAAGCCTCCGGCTGACCCTCGCCTGAACGCTCGGCGCCGCCTAGACGAGGATGTCCCGAGCACGCCGCCCGCCCCGCGATACGCCCTCGTCCGACGTCGCGCGCACGGGCACTCGGTCTAGGAGACTGTATGCCCCCTACGCCACGTCGCACTCGGTGGTGGCAAAAGTTGGGCGCGCGCGATCTCTAAGGTCGTCGGCGCGCGTGCTCGCGACACGCCGACACCATCACGTAGCAATCGAGCTCGGACACGGGGTGATCCTGTTTCAGCTCAGCGACCGACCTGTCGCAAATCCCGGGGACGCGTCGCTCGCAAGCCTCTGCCCTCCTACTACGTAGCGAATGTGGCGAAGTCATGCGACTCCTGGTATCGTCGCCGCGATGCTGCGCTGGTTCGATCGCAAGATGCTACGAGCGCTCCTCCTCGCCTCGCCTGTTTTAGCGGTGCTGCTCGCCACGCCGGCCGTGGCGGGCGCAGGCGTCCCGACGATCCTCACGGTCGGTCATGTCCAGCACCACGCGACGGTGACCTGGGCGCTACCGGCCGGCACCGTGACGCAAAATGTCGAGATCAGCGATTCGTCTGCGATAGGCAGCGACGGGGCCTTCTTCAGCGACCACGTGAAGTCATCCGACGCGGTAACCCCCGTGCAGACCACCTACGTCTCGACCGCCGCGCTCGACCCGGGAACCTACTTCGTCCATGTCGCTGGGACGGTCGCAGGGTGCGACACGTGCCCGACACTGGAATGGTCCGCGATCACTTCGCTCACCATCCCGCCCTCCGTCCTGCCCGTAGTGGAAGGCAGCGGACAGGTGACCGGCCCGGGAGGGCTGTCGTGTTCAGGCGCGACGTGCCCCGCGACCGACGTTCCGGCGGGTCCCGTCGCACTCACCGCCGTGCCCGCGGCTGGGTGGCTGGTGCTGTCATGGTCGGTTGAGGGCGTGGACGCTGCAGACGTCTGCGGCATCGCCCATACGTCGTGCACGGTGATGGTCTCAGCAACGCGCGCGGCTACCGTGACGGTCCGCTTCGCGCCTGCACTCCCGACCATCCTGCACGCAGGCGTGAAAGCGTACGCGTGCAACCACCGCGTGGAGGTCGTCAGCCCGACGGTCCGGCCCGTACTCGACACCGCGCACCCCTTCCTCGGGACGCTGACGATCTCACTGAAGCTGCCGAACGGCAAGACGCTCTCGCGCAGACTCACGCTTCTCAGCGGCTACTACTCGTCGCCGGACTTCTTCAAGCTCAAGCCCGCAAAGACCTATACCGCCATGCTCACCTACTCCGGGGACGAATGGCGGCCCGCGAAGTCCTGGTCGAAGCGAGTCAAGCTCGGCCGTTGTTAGAGACGAAGCGACTCGGTTGGATCGAGCTTCACGATCGACGCGAGCATTGTTCGACAAAGTGCCAAGCTATTCCTACGCCTGTTGGTGAGGCGCGTTCGGAGCGCTCAGTACCTTCGCGGGCTTGAGCTTCCCGCCGGGCGCACACGCTCGCCCGCCTGAGCGCACTCGTCATTCGTGCCCGTCGAAGCTGTTGCGGACGATCCGTGCATGCATGCCTCAGAGCTGATCACGGACATGCACAACGCGCCGCCCTCTGACCCGAGTGGCGCGCCGGTCGTGCGGTAGTTGGTCACCGACGCCGCAGTTCGTGCACGGTGGTCATGAGATGGTCGAGTGCCTCCGGTTGGGCGTCGTGTCCTGGGTGCATGGAGGAGGGGCGGCTGTGTGGGCCGCCCCTCCTGTGGGTCGCGCTGGTGTGTGAGGGCAGGTTCTAGTCAGCGTTGGAGTCCTGCGTCTCGGTGGTGTCCTGGGCGCTCTGGGTGTCCTGGGCGTCGGCCTGGTCGGGCGCCTTGGCGGCGGTGATGAGGATGCGCTTGGCGGCGATCGTCGCGAGCGGCTGGCCGTTGTCGTCGAGGCGCCAGGCGCTGCGGGCGAGCAGGACGCCGGTGACGCGCGCGGTGGCGTCTTCGAGCGGGACGCGGATGCTGCTGCCGGCGCGGTTTGTGACGATGGCGTGGGCGACGAGGATGCGCACGTCGCGGTCGACCGACTCGCCGTTCTGGAGGCTCGTGAGCTTGAGTTCGATCGCGCCCGTGTCGCTGCGCGAGAGCTCGCCCGTGAAGGCCTGCAAGCGCTTGACGGCGGTCAGCTTGTGGGTCGTGCTCTGGACTACGAGCGCGCTCTGCGGTGCGAGCGCAGTCTGCGTGGTGAGGCTGCCGGCAGTGGCGGTGGCGGTGGAGAGCGCGCCGGAGGTCACGGCGAAGCCGGCGCCGGCGAGGGTGATGCCGCTGATGATGCCGATCAGGAACTTCATGATGTTGCCTTTCCTTGGGGGACTCCGTGCTGACAAGAGCCACCCTAGGAACGACCGCCGAGCACCACCACGAGCATTACCCTAGTCCCCACCCTAGGTTGCGCAGAGGGCGCGACCCGCGCGTTCTGTCGTCGTGGAGGCGGACCCGTGGGAAAGCGCCCGAGGCACGTCGCCTGCGGCGAGGATTCGCATTCTTCGAGTGCACTCCGTAGGGTCGCAACGCCTGGCGCGGACGAATCTTCCGGACCGAATGCCGCCTTCGTCGCGACCTGCGGAACTTGAATTACCATGCCCCGGGAGGACTCGAACCTGCGACCGGCGGTTTAGGAAGCGCCAAATAAGTGAGATTAGCAGGGATTTTTACGATCCCTGCGGGGCTCCCTGTGGCGCCCGTGCTCGCGGTTACTTGCGGTTATCGCTAGCTGCTCTGAAAGAGCGTTATGAGCCTGCGACGTGCGCCGGGCATCTGCGCCTTCAACGCATCATACGACGCACGTCGGGCTGCGGTCAGCTCAGATCGCCGCGGCGGTCACGCCGCGCTTACGCGACGGCCGCGGCGAACGCGGCGTAGAGGTCGCCGGGGAGAGGCTGGCTTAGCTCCCAGGTGATGGCCATGGGTTTCTCGCCGACGTGTCCGCGGAACGTCGCTGGGCCGAGGAACCAGAAGGCGCGGTCGTCGGCCCGGAGCCGGTTGAAGAGCATGATCGAGCGGCCGTCGTGCTCCTGGTTCCGGTAGCGAAGTCCGGTCGGGCTG
>JALYLC010000811.1 GCA_030774435.1 Actinomycetota bacterium | reverse complement strand
GCTTGCCCCGGCTCAAAGCGATGATGGCAGTGGCCCTCAACGCGATCCCGCGCTCCCCGGCTGAACGCTGGCGCCAGGTCTTGATGCTGCTCGAAGAGGCGGAGGCGAGAGGCGGCGTGGAGGCCTGCCTCTCGCCTCACGTCGAGTGCCGCTAGCTCGTCGGCGGCAGCAATACCTTGTTGATGACGTGGATCGTTCCGTTGCTCGCGAGGACGTCGGTCTTCACGACCTTCGTCGAGCCGTTGAGGAAGACCGACCCGCCGCGCACCTGGATGCTGATCTTCGGTCCGGCGAGCGTCTTCGTCGACTTGAGCTTCACCACGCGGGCAGCGGTGACGTCGCCCTTGACGACGTGGTAGAGCAGCACGCGCCGGAGAGCCTTCTGGTTGCGAGCGAGCTGTCGGAGCGTCGCCTTCGGAACCGCTTTGAACGCTGCGTCGGTGGGGGCGAAGAGCGTTAGCGGCCCGGGCCCAGAGAGAGCTCCGACCAGGCCAGCCTGCTTTGCGAGCGATAGCAGCGTCTTGAACTGTCCCGTGGCCGCGGCGGTGCCGATGATGTTCTGCCGAGCAGCCGGCGCGGCGGCTGCACCGGGGGTGTTGCCGAGGCTTGCGGTGAGCACTGCCGCCGCTGCGGCAATGGCTGCAAGAGCGAGTCTGATCGGCTTTTTAGGGCTTGCGATTGTGTCGGGCATCTTGTTCTCCTTCGTGTGCGTGCGTTTACGCGGTTGCGACGCGTGGGTCGCGGCTCCAGCGCCGGCGAATCGCGTGTTGCTGCAAGACCTGGTAGACGGCTGATGCTCCGACTAGCCCGTAGATGACGCGGCTTGCCGCATTCGTCTGGCCGAAATCGAGGCCGACGAGCGTGGCGACGAGGTCGAATTTGGCCAGCGCGACCAGGCCCCAGTTGATCCCGCCGACGGCAACGAGGACGGCGGCGGCGATGTCCAGCTTCTTCATCGATCCTTCTCCTTTGTCGAGTCTTTGTAGAGAGTATGTCGAGAAACTTAGCGCTCCCGAGCTTGCTTGTCAAGTGTTTGTCTAAAGTTCGTGTAGACTGCGGCGCGTGATGGAATCGGCGCATCTGCGAATCGGAGAGCTGAGCCGACGCGTCGGCGTCCCCCCAGAGCTGCTGCGAGCCTGGGAGCAGCGGTACGGCCTGCTCCAGCCTGTACGCTCAGCCGGCGGCTTTCGTCTCTACACGACGGCGGACGCGAACCGCGTTCGGGCGATGCGCCGCTACCTGGATGCAGGGATTTCCGCGGCGCAGGCCGCTCGCTTGGCGCTTGCGGAGCAGGCAAGCGAAGCCGGCGACGAGGGGGGGTCGGCGGGCTTGGCGCCGCTGGCGTCTGACCTTGGGGAGGCGCTCGATCGGCTCGACGAACCCGGTGCACATGCAGCCCTCGACCGGCTGCTCGCGAGGTTCACGCTTGAGACAGTGCTTCGCGATGTCCTACTGCCCTACCTCCATGAACTGGGCGAGCGGTGGGAACGAGGCGAAGCGAGCGTTGCCCAGGAGCACTTCGCCAGCAACGTCCTGCGCGGGCGGTTGCTAGGCCTTGCTCGAGGCTGGGGGCAAAGCGCCGGCCCGAGGGCCGTGCTCGCGTGCGCCCCGGGAGAGCTTCACGACTTGCCGCTGATCATGTTCGGCCTCGCCCTTGCCAGGCGCGGCTGGTCGATCACCTACTTCGGGCCCGATACACCGATCGCGACCATCCAGGAGGCGCTCGAGCAGGTCGAGCCGCGCCTTGTCGTCGTCTCGGCGACGACGAGCCAGCGTCTCCGCGCCGCGCAGGCACAGCTGACCGAACTCGCCCGGCACGTTGCGATCGCGCTTGCCGGCGCCGGCGCGACCGATCGCCTTGCTCGCGCTACCGGCGCCTCGCTCCTGCAGGGGGATCCCGTCACGGCGGCGGAGCGCCTGGCCGACGAACCCCGATGAGTTGGCCTGGCCAGTGCGGATCGTGGAGCTCGACCCAGACGCGTTCACCGTCGGGCGCGTTCGAGTCTGTTCAGCGGACCGCGTTTTCGACACCTGTCGTGGAGCGCTCGGTGGCCGGCGCGAAGCTGTTGGGCGAGGTCTATTGGCGCGAGGTGCAGCGCGCGACATTCGGTGTGATCCGTATACGCCGCAGCGCCGACGGATTAGACATCCGATTGCTCGGGGTCGGGCCCGCACTGCTCCGCTTCGGCCGGCCCGAACATGCGGTCAGCTCGACCGTCGTGCGTTGTCTCTACCCGATCCGCGGCGGCCTGCTCGTCCGCACTCCGGGCGGTTCGATCTCCTTCACGCAAACCGGCTCCGACGTTGTCGAGGTCAGCTCGGCGATCGCGGGCTTCTTCCCGCGTCTCGCGGCGCGACGTCAAGGGCGCCGCTGGCACGGGCTGCTCTATCCGCAGGTTCAAGCGCGGCTGCACGTTGCGCTGGGCCGGCGGTACTTCGCGCGTCTCTGGCAGGAAGCCCGTCGATGAAAATCGCAGTGCTGGGCGCCACCGGTACCGTCGGCCGAGCCCTTACTCCCCTGCTTGCGCAGCACCACGACGTGCTGGCCTTGTCACGGCGGCCGCACAAGGCAACCACGCACCTCCGCTGGGCAACCGCCGACGCAACCGACGGAGCGGCGCTGCAGAAGGCGTTCACAGGTGTCGACCTCGCGTACTACCTCGTTCACTCGCTTGGCAGCCGCGATTTCGAGCAGCGCGACCGCCTCGCCGCCAAGACCGTGGCGCGGGAGGCCGAGCGGGCGGGCTTGCGCCAACTCGTCTATCTCGGCGGTCTCGGCGACCAGTCGCCCGAGCTCTCCCGCCATCTGCGCAGCCGCGCTGAGACCGCAGCCGTGCTCGCTTCCGGATCTGTGCCCGTGACAACCCTGCGCGCTGCGATGGTGATCGGCCCGGGCAGCGCGGCGTTTGACACGATTACGGCGCTCGTCGACCGGTTGCCCGGAATGATCTGCCCACGCTGGGTCTCGACACGGACACAGCCAATCGCACTGGCAGACATCGCCGCCTACCTCGCCGCCGCGGCCGGTCACGCGGCAATGCTCGGGCAGTCATTCGACGCCGGCGGCCCAGAGGTGATGACCTACCGCGAGATGATCGAGCGCATCGCCCGCATCCGCGGCAAGCGCCCCCTGATCGTCGAGGTGCCGATCCTCACGCCGCGGCTCTCGTCCTACTGGCTGCACCTCGTCACGCCAGTGCAGGCCAACGTCGCACGGCCGCTCATCGAAGGGCTCCGGAACGCAACAGTGGCGAACGACGAGCGCCTGCGCCGACTCGTGCCCCGCCGGCTGACACACTTCGACGAGGCCGCGCGAGCTGCGTTGACACATGTGCCTCAGTCCACCAATTAGCTGACCACGACGAGTGCGGATGAGATCGAGCTCGCCCTCGTCGTCCACGGTTTCCTGCTCCAGGCTCCCTGAGGAGGACGACGGCGACGCCTAGCCCCCGCGCGGGGCCGATCAGGCGGAATGGTCCGCCCCGCGGTTCACGCGAACTCACCAACGAGCGCGAGTAGCGCCCCGAGAACCGCCAGTACGCCGGAGCGCCAGTCGCGCTGGAGTCACTCTCCGACGAGGTCGACGCCAAGATCCCTTCTGATCGACGCACAGAACGACGGCGGCCTACAGACACCGCCGGGGAGATACCGAGCGAGTGCGGCTTCGACGCCGCCGAGCGGTCGAGCTCCGGGCCGGAACGCGTCCATTGCCGGCGGGTGACAGGACTCGGGGACGCGAGAGGGGCATCGAACTCGTGGAGTCCTTTGCGCGGCTGGACGTCCCTTTCACGCCACCGTCGTACCGGCTCAGAAAGTGCAGTCCACCTACGATCCGCCAACGCGACTCGAGTGCGTCGGACGACCGGCTGTGATCCGAGCGTAGCGCGCGGCGTCTGGCGTCCTTGAGCTTTTGCGTCCTGGCGATCAGTTCGATCCTGCGATCCTCGGTTTTGGAGACCGCACCCGCTAGAATCAGGGCAAGAGATCGCGAGGCCGTCCCGCTCCGAGTCCCGCTCCCACGTTGGTCGGGCACGGCGCGTGCAGGTGCCGGACGGGCGGCATCGGTGACTCGAGGCGCACCCCTGCTTCGGTGGGCACTGCGAGCAACCGCTCCGCAACCGTGTGCTCTCCAGCGCCTCGCGGCGTCGGACGACCGCTATCGCTTGAGCGTAGCCCGTCGTGCAACCCTTGCGCGCGGCGTTCGGGGCTCGAGCGCGAGGCAGAGCGG
>JALYLC010000810.1 GCA_030774435.1 Actinomycetota bacterium | reverse complement strand
CTGCTCGCCGCCGTGGTCATCGCGACGCTCGCAATCGCGCTCCCCGCGTGGCGCGACGCCCGCCGGGTCACCGTCGCCCGAGCGCGCGTGAGCGTGCCCAGGGCGGGCGGCCCCTGGTGGGGCGGGTACGGCCTCGACTTGCTGGCCATCGCCGGAGCGGTGCTCGTGTACCGCGCGACGAGCGGCGGCGGCTCGCAGATCGTGCTCGTCGCCGAAGGCAGCACGCAGGCGTCGGTCAACTACTGGTCGTTCCTCGCGCCGATGCTCGGGTGGATCGGCGTCGCCTTGCTGTCCTACCGGCTCGCCGAGCTCGCGTTGCGACGAGGCCGGCCCCTGATCGCGCGAGCATCGCGGCTGCTCTCCGGCCAGCTCGGAGGCACGGTCGCGTCGAGCATGTTCCAGCAGCGCACGGCAATCGCGCGCGCCCTTGCGCTGATCGCCCTGACGACCTGCTTCGCCGCCACCACCGCGGCGTTCAACGCCACCTACCAGCAGCAGGCCGAGGCAGACGCACGGCTCTCCAACGGCGCCGACGTCGTGCTCACGGCAACGAGCGCGACCGGCCTTCCCGCGAGCCTCCGGCGCTCCGTCGCGCGCATCTCTGGCGTCTCGTCGAGCGAGCCGCTGCAGCACCGCTACGCGTACATCGGTCGCGACCTCCAGGATCTCTACGGCGTCGACGCGCGCACCGTCGTGCGCGGGGCGAGGCTCCAGGATTCGTGGTTCGGAGGCGGCACGGCCGGCTCGCTGCTGGCGAAGCTGGCGCAGACTCCGAACGGCGTGCTGCTGAGCGAGGAGGTCGTGCACGACTACCAGCTGCACCCCGGCGATCAGCTCACGCTGCGCCTGCTCGACCAGCGCACCCGCCTGGTACATCCTGCCCGCTTCAGGTACCTCGGCATCACGAAGGAGTTCCCGACCGCACCGAAGGACGCCTACACCGTCGTCAACGCGAGCTATGTCGCCCGCGCGACGCACGACGCCGGCGTCTCGACGCTGCTCCTGCAGACGCCGGGCGGCTCGCCCTCCGAGATCGGCCGCCGCGTGCGCGCGCTGGCCGGGTCGTCGGCGACGGTCAGCGACATCAACACGAACCGCGCCCTGATCGCGAGCAGTCTCACGAGCGTCGAGCTGCGCGGCCTGACGCGCGTCGAGCTCGCATTCGCGCTCGTGCTCATCGCAGTCGCCACCGGGCTCCTGCTGTGGCTCGGCCTGGCCGATCGCCGTCGCACGTTCGCGATCGCCCGCGCGCTGGGGGCGCGATCGCGGCAGCTCGGGGGGTTCGTGTGGGCGGAGACCTGCTTCGTCACCGCCGGCGGCATCGTGCTCGGCACGATCGCGGCCGCCGGGCTCACCTGGATGCTCGTGAAGCTGCTGACCGGCGTCTTCGATCCGCCTCCCGCGCGCGCGGCGGTGCCGTGGTCGTACCTCGCCGAGCTCGGCGCCATCGCGCTGCTGGCCGTGATCGCCGCGGGCGTCGCGACCCTGCGCGCTCTCGAGCGCCCGCCGCTCGAGACGCTGCGCGATCTGTGAGCTCTCGGCGCGGACGCCGACGGACGATACTGCGTGGAGATGACCTCGTTCGTACACGTCGTCGAGGACGACGAGGATCTCCGTGGCCTGATCGTGCGCGGCCTCGCGGAGGAGGGCTTCGACGTTTCCGGGAGCGATGGTGCCGAGGCCGCTCTGCGCAGGCAGGCGGAGCGCGGCGCTGATGCCTTCGTCATCGACATTGGGCTCGACGACGCCGACGGCCGCGACCTCTGCCAGGCGCTCCGCGCGCAGGGCGTGCGCGCGCCGGTGCTCTTCCTGACCGCGCTCGACGCGACCCCTGACCGAATCTCGGGCTTTCGCGCCGGTGGCGACGACTACGTCACCAAGCCCTTCGCCTTCAGCGAGCTCGTCGCGCGCCTGCACGCGCTGTTGCGGCGCGCGGAGTCGGCTCCGCTGGACGATCCGAGCCCTCTCCACCTCGATCCCACACACATGACCGTCGCCTGCGGCGGCGCGAGCGTGCCGTTGACGCAGACCGAATACCGCATCCTGGGCGCGCTCGCCGGCCGGCCAGGGCAGACCCTGAGGCGCCTCGAGATCGTGGGCGCCGCGTGGCCTCCCGGCGCGATCGTGAGCGAGAACACGATCGATGCGTATATCGCGCGCCTGCGGCGCAAGCTTCGGGCTCTGCCGGCCGCACCCGAGATCGTGACGGCGCGGGGCGTCGGCTACGTCCTCCGATGAAGGCTCGCCGTCCCCGTGGCATTCGCTCGCGGCTCCTGACCACGAACGCCATCGTCATGCTGCTCGCTCTCGTGGTGCTGACTGTGGCGTCGAATGCGCTGCTCCGCCGCTCCCTCGACAGGAATGCCACGAACCTCGTGACGGCGCGCGCAGCCGCCGGGCTCGCCACGTTGCGCCCGGCGGGCGACGGGCTCAGGATCGTCGAGTCGCCGGACGATGCGGCGATCGACGTGCAGATCTGGGTGTTCGACAAGTTCGGCGCCGTTGAGACCCCGAAGCCCTCGAGCAAGGCGCTCGACCGCAGGGCGGCCGAGCTCGCCGGCGGGTCGGAGGTGACCACGGACGTGGAGGGCACGCGTCTCCACGCCACGCCCGTCATTCGCGGCGGCAGGCGCCTGGGCACGCTCGTCGCCGGTGTCGACCTCCGTGCGTACCGCGAGACTGCCCGCGAGGCGCTGATCGCCTCGATCGCGCTCGCCGTCGTGCTCTTCGGACTCGTGATGCTGGCGTCCCGGTCGATCCTGCGCCGCGCCCTCGAGCCCGTCGCCGAGATGACGCGGGCGGCCTCCGATTGGAGCGAGCACAACCCGGATCGGCGCTTCGCGCGGGGCGAGCCCTACGACGAGCTCTCGAGCCTCGCTGAGACGCTCGACACGCTGCTCACGCGCCTCGGCAACAGCCTCCGCAACGAGCAGCGCTTCTCGTCCGAGATGTCACACGAGCTGCGGACGCCGCTTGCGCGGATCCACACCGAGGTCGAGCTCGCGCTCCGCCGCGAGCGAAGCCCGGACGAGCAGCGCGAAGCGCTGGCGGCGATCGGACGCAGCGCAGCGCAGATGGCCCGCACGATCGACGCCCTGGTCGCGGTCGCGCGCTACGAGGGAGCGGCCACGCGCGGTTCATCGGATGCGCGTGAGGCGATCGAGCACGCCATCGAGGCCATACGACCGGCACGCACGCAGCAGGGGATCCAGCCGCAGGTGGACGCGCCTCGAGTCAATGTCCGCCTCGGGGCGGACGCAGAGGTCGTCGAGCGCATCCTCGCGCCCGTGATCGAGAACGGATGCCGCCACGCGATCTCCTCGGTCGTGGTTGCCGTCGCGCGAGAGGGAACGTCGGCAGTCATCACCGTGACCGACGATGGCGAGGGCATCGCCGCCGTCGACCTCGAGCGCATCTTCGAGCCCGGCGTCCGTGTCGCGCCGCGAGACGGCGACCGGACAGCGGGACTCGGGCTGGCGCTCGCGCGGCGCCTTGCCGCAGCGGCCGGCGGCTCGATCCTGGCTGCGCCGGGACCGGGCGGGCATTTTACGATCCGCCTGCCCCTGGCCTGAGAACGGAAAGCGCAATGCGAGATCAGCGCTCGTTCAGGTTCGTGTCAGGCCGCAGGACCGACGATGGCACTACCCCTGCGAGGGCGCGTTCCGTCCTGCAATTCGAACAGAGAAGCCCCCATGTCCACGAATCGTCTGACCGTCATTGCCATGGGCATTGCCGGCGTCATCTTGATCGTCATCGCAATCGTCTATTTCGCTGAGCCCGCCAAGTCGCTTCCGGGATTCTTTCCGGGCCACCAGGCCGGTTCGTCGCACCACCACGTGAAGCACGGCATCGCCGCGCTGCTGCTCGGGCTGGGTGCGTTCGTCGTCGCCTGGTTCCAGTCCGGCCCGCGCGCGCGGACCCAGGCCGAGGCCTAGGCGCTGAAACCGGGCTCCACAACACCACAGCGGGGGCCACAACTGGGGTCTGACCCCGCCAGGCGGGGTCTGACCCCACCTGGCGGCGTCTGGCACGGACCCGTCCGAGGGTGCCTCAAAGCCCCTAGACATGCGCGAAAGCTGGCTATCGACGCTCGAGGCGACGCGCGTGGGGGGAACACGCTCGCGCCCGCCCTCACCGCCGCAAGCAGCCTGGTTGAGCCAACCGCCACCCTGGGGTCAGGCTCCGCCACCTGGGGTCAGACCCCACCTGGCGGAGCCAGACCCAGACGTGCGATCCCGGACGTTGAGGGCGACGTCATGGGCAGGAACTGGGAGTCCCTCCACACACGGCTCGAGTTCCTTCGACTGCACGGTGGTCGCCGCGGTCGTGGCGGGAATCGTGTGGCTGGCCGTGCGGATGCGGCGAGCCGGCCGCGCCGCGCACTGATCGCGCTGGTCTGTTCAGGAACCTGTCAGGTTTGCAGGCAGATACTCGCCCTGCCGCGGGTTGCGTGCCCTCCCCGGTACCTTCCCGCGGCACAAGCTCGTCCACGAGCTCTTCGCTGGGGCGGATGGCGGACTCGGTGAGGGCCTTTCGGCCCACGGGTCGATCGCCCGGCTGCAGCAGCTTCTCAAGCTGCGCGACCTGCTCGGCCTTTCGCTCGACGCGATCATCGAGCTGGCCGAGGCCGAAGAGGCGCGCGCAGCGCTGCGCGACACGTGGGAGAGCGATGAGCATGATGGCGACATGCTGCAAATCCTCGACCAGGCCCACCCGCTGATCCTCCGTCAGCTCGAGCTCGTCCGCGAGCGCCAGCGCACCCTGGCCAGGTTTGCCCGAGAGCTCAGAACGGTCCTTCGGACGATCGAGAAACGCTGCGCTGCGCCGGCGTCCGCGCGCGGCCAGAAGCTGAACATCTGGGAGGACCTCGGCCAGTTCTTCTCGTCCTTCCCGGCGGTGCCCGGTGGCCGGTTCGACATGAAGTCGTACCCGGGCAAGGTGCTGCAGCGCTATCCGCAGGGCATGGCCTCGATCGTCGCGACCTGACGGGTCGCTGCAACAAGAACTGGTTTTCAAAAGTCGCGTTCGTGGTCCTCCGAACGCCCCGCCACTTTTGAAACCAGTTCTGACTGGGGTCAGGCACGCAACTTGCGGGCCTGACCCCGGTTGTTGCACACGGCGATCAGGGTGCGAAGCGGATCGACCCCTCCGCGTGCGCGCCGGCCGGTGCTGTCGCGACCTCGCTCACGCTGCACGTCGTCGCGCAGCGCACGGCGATCGTCGTTCCGCCGCCCTCGAGCGCTCCCAGCAGATCGCCGGGAGCCACGCCGGCCGCGCGCAGCGCCTCCGCAGCGAGCCGCAGGATCGCGTTATGCCCGGGGTTCGCGTTGCCCGGTGTGAGCCGATCGGCGAGGTATGCGTCCGCGTCCGCGGAGGGCACGAAGCCGAGGCTCTCGACGCCGATGTCGCCCCCGGCCGGCTGGCCGAGAGTTGCGACGTCCCGGACGCTGCCGTCGGGTGCCAGCGCGAGCAGCCGGCCTTCGACCTCGTCGGGCGCGATCAGGTCTCCGGCGAAGGCGCCGAATGCAGCCGGCGCCACCGCCAGGCCGCCCTCGAGGTGCGGCGCCGCGCGCGTCAGCGTGCGTGCCTTCCCGTGGCAATCCACGCTGATGAGCGCGCCACGGCCATCGGCAGTCAGCCCCACGACCAGCAATCTGCGGTCGAAGCGGCCCACGGTGTCGAAGACGATGCCGTTCAGCGTCTTCACGCCGCGAATCTCCGCGAAGCGGCGGACGCGGCCGCCGGGCGTCACCGAGAGCACACCCGTCTTGCCCGCCGGCTCGATCGCGTAGACGGTGTCGCGCGGAAAGCCGCAGCCCGCTGCCGGCACGCGCTGCCCGGAGCCCGCGACGGCGATATAGGGCTCGAGCTTCGGGCTCGCCGAATACGCCTTGCCCGTGGCCGGGTAGGGCGAGAGGCGGCTCGTCGCCGGACGCAGGAGGAAGAGCCGGCCGCGGGCAGCCACGACGAAGCGCCCGTCGCTGCGCGGTCCAGCGACGTCCACGACGCCCCGCGTGCTGCGCCAGATGCGCCAGGCGCCGACCTCGCTGTCGCGCGCAGCGAGCGGCGAGGCGATGGCGAGCCACGCGATGATGCTCAGGGCAGCGACCAGGACTCTGGCGCGCATGCCCCCGAGCCTAACTCCTATCGCTCGGCGCTCGCGGGCGTTTGAAGAGCGTCTCGACACGACGTCGAACTCAGGTTTTCGGGCAAGGCGCCGATAGGCAAGGCAAATGCCTCCGAACCTCCAGCCTCCGGGACCCGCATCTGCGCCCAAGGTCAGCGTCCTGATCGTCGTCGGCACGCGTCCGGAGGCGATCAAGCTCATTCCGATCATCCTGGCGTTGCGTGACAGCGAGCGCTTCCGGCCGGTCGTGGTCACCACGGGCCAGCACGATCTGATGGTGCGCGAGGTCTTCAAGCTCGCGGGCATCTGGGCGGACGTGACGCTGTGGATCGGCGACACGCGCTCGCGGCTGAACGAGCGCGTGGCGTCGGTGATGCTGCGCTTCGAGGACTTCTTCCACCAGTGGTTCCACGAGGTCGCCGCCGGCGAAGCGACCGCCGAGGATGTCCGCGAAGGCCGCTATCCCGCAGCCGTGCTCGTGCACGGCGACACCAGCTCCGCGTTCGGGGCGGCGCTCGCCGCCTTCCACCTCGGCATTCCGGTCGTGCACGTCGAGGCGGGGCTACGCGCCGGGACCGGCAACATGACGCCGTTCCCCGAGGAGCTCAACCGCCGCCTGATCGCGCGCATCGCCTGCCTGCACCTGGCGCCGACCGCGACCAATCAGGAGAACCTGGTCCGCGAGAACGTGCCCATCAAGCAGGTGTACGTCACCGGCAACAGCGCGATCGACGCCCTCCACTGGGCGTCGGGACTCGACGTGCCCTTCGTCAATCCTGCCGTCCAGGAGATGTTCGACAGCGGCCGGCGCCTCGTCCTGGTGACGGCGCACCGCCGCGAGAGCTGGGGCGACGGCCTGCGAGGGATCGGCGAGGCGATCGCGCGGCTCGCCACGGAACATCCCGAAATCGCGTTCGTGCTGCCGCTGCACCCCAATCCGCGCGTGCGCTCGGCCCTGCGTCCGTTGCTCGACGGGCTCGGCAACGTGCTGCTGTGCGAGCCCGTGAGCTACGGCGAGTTCGCGCGCTTGCTCGGTCGCTGCGAATTCGTGATCACCGACTCCGGCGGCATCCAGGAGGAGGCGCCCGCACTCGGCAAGCCGGTGCTCGTCACGCGCGAGGTGACCGAGCGCGTCGAGGGCCTGGATGCCGGCACGCTTGCGCTCGTCGGCACCGACCCCGACCGCATCGTCGCCGTGGCCGGTCGCCTGTTGACCGACCCCGCCGCCTACGAAGCGATGGCCCAGGCGCCGAACCCCTACGGGGACGGCAACGCTGCAGAGCGCATCGTGGCGGCGCTCGAGTACCTGCACGCAGGCGGCGCCGTCCCCGCACCCTTCGGCTCGAGCCTCGACCGGCGCGCGGTGCTCGCCGCAACGGGAGCCGTGGAGGCCGAGGAAGCCGAGTCGCCCGCCGCCGACGAGTTGCCCATCGTCATCGAGTTGCCCGTGGCCGGGCGCGTGCCGGCACTCCATCCCGAGCGCAAAGCGTCTTGATCCCGTTCGAGGGCATCCCGCTCGCCGCCCAGCTGCTCCTGACAGTCGCGCTCATCGTGATCGTCGCGATGTGCCTCTGGACGATGGCGCTGTTGGTGCGCGCGCAGCGCGCAATCGCGGGCGCGCCGGCGGCGACGGCCCAGGCCGACGACGCCTGGACCTGGGTCTTTCTCGTGGCCGCTTTGAACGAGGAGATCACGATCGGTGACAGCGTCGAGCGTCTGCTCGCGCTGGATCTGGCAGACCGCAAGATCATCGTGATCGACGACGGCTCCGACGACGCGACGCCCGAGATCCTCGCCGGGTTCTCCGACCCCGACCTCTACGTGCTGCGTCGCGACCTGCCGGATGCGCGCAAGGGCAAGGCTCAGGCGCTGAACGCGGCCTATCACTGCATCGGCCAGGGATTGCCCGACGCCGATCGGGAGCGCGTGATCGTCGTGGTGGTGGACGCCGACGGGCGCATCGACCCGGCCGCGCCCCGCTACGCAGCCGCGCACTTCGAGGATCCGGAGGTCGGCGGGGTTCAGGCGCTGGTGCGCATCTACAACCGCACCGGCTTCCTGACGCAGATGCAGGATGTGGAGTTCTCGGTCTACGGAGGCGTCTACCAAGCGGGACGGAATCACGCCGGGACCGCCGGCATGGGCGGGAACGGGCAGTTCAACCGCCTCTCGGCGCTCGATGCGGTCGTCGAGGGAGACGGACCGTGGCGACACCGGCTCACGGAGGATCAGGACCTCGGCCTGCGCCTGCTGGCGGCGGGCTGGAAGTCGCGCCAGGAGATGCGTGCGGTGGTCGAGCAACAGGGCGTGCCTCGCCTGCGCCCGCTGCTGCGCCAGCGCACCCGCTGGGCTCAGGGCAACCTCCAGGCGCTCGATCTGCTCGGGTCGACATGGGGCTCGCCGTTCCCGCGTCGGGCGCGCATCGAAGAGGTTCTCTACCTCATGATGCCGCTCTGGCAGACCGTCGTCGGGGCGGCACTGGTCGGGGCGATCGGCCTCGCGGCGCTCGGACTCGCCCCCATCGTGCCCTCCGCCGACGCCCTTCCCGAGATCTACGTGCTCGCATTCGCGAACTCGGTCCTGGGCTGCCTGGCGACTCGCCACACGGCCGGCCGCGGCTGGCCGCGGGCCGTCGTGGTCGCCCACGTCTATGCGCTCTACACCTGGCTCCTCTTCCCCGTCCTCGTGCGCGCGCTCGTGCGGCAGATGGGAACGCAGCGCGAGTGGGCCCGTACCGACCGAGTGCCTCTCGAGTCGGTACCCGGCGCGCACTGAACCACAGACGGCCCGCTAATCGGCGTACTCGAAGGTGGAGGCGTAGCCGCAGACGCCGCTGTACTCGAACTGCAGCTGCTCGTCCGAGACGACCAGCTCGTCGCTCACGAGCTCCTCGCCGCCACGCTCATGGCCCGGGATCACGCAGGTGACCGTCTCCCCGCCGTCGTAGCGGTCGCGGATGCGGACGCTCAC
>JALYLC010000809.1 GCA_030774435.1 Actinomycetota bacterium | reverse complement strand
GTGGTGGCGCGATGCGGTCGTCTACCAGGTCTACGTCCGCAGTTTCGCGGACTCCAACGGCGATGGAACCGGCGATCTCGCGGGTGTCCTCGACCGACTGCCGTATCTGCGCGATCTGGGCGTCGATGCCCTCTGGTTCAGTCCCTGGTACCCGTCGCCGCTGGCCGACAACGGCTACGACGTCGCGGACTACCGCGCGATCGACCCCGCCTTCGGCACGCTCGAACAGGCGGAGCAGTTGATCGCCGCGGCGCGCTCCCTCGGCATTCGCACGATCATCGACGTGGTCCCGAACCACGTCTCCGACCAGCACCCGTGGTTCCGTGCGGCGCTGGCCTCGCCGCCCGGATCGCCCGAGCGGGCGCGCTTCTGGTTCCGCCCCGGTACGGGTGAGCACGGCGAGCTGCCGCCGAACGGCTGGCAGTCGATCTTCGGCGGCTCGGCCTGGACGCGCACGGCCGACGACTCGGGCTCTCGCGGCGAGTGGTACCTCCACCTGTTCGCGCCGGAGCAGCCCGATCTGAACTGGACGCACCCCGACGTGGGGCTCGAGCACGAGGATGTGCTGCGCTTCTGGTTCGACCGCGGCGTCGCGGGCGTGCGGATCGACTCTGCGGCCCTGCTCGTGAAGGACCCGCAGCTGACGGAGGAGCATCCGGCGAGCGCCCCCGGCGAGCACCCGTTCACCGACCGGGACGAGCTGCACGACATCTACCGCGGCTGGCGCGCGATCGCGGACGGCTATCCCGAGCCCCGCGTGCTCGTGGGCGAGGTCTGGCTGCCAGACGCGGAGCGCTTTGCCCGCTACCTGCGGCCGGACGAGCTGCACACCGCCTTCAATTTCGACTTCCTCGCGTGCCCATGGGAGCCCGGCCCGATGCGCTCGTCCATCGAGACGGCGCTCGCCGCGCACGCGCCGGTCGACGCGCCGGCGACGTGGGTGCTCTCGAATCACGACGTCACGAGGCCGGTGACGCGCTACGGGCGAGTCGACACGGCGTTCGCCTTCGAATCCAAGCGGCCGGACACGCCCACCGACCTCGTGCTCGGGAAGCGGCGCGCCCGGGCGGCGGCGCTGCTGGCGATGGCGCTGCCCGGCTCGATGTACATCTACCAGGGCGAGGAGCTCGGGCTGCCGGAGGTCGAGGACATCCCGGCCGACCGCCGGCAGGATCCCATGTGGCTCCGCTCGGGCGGTCGCGATCCCGGTCGCGACGGGTGCCGGGTGCCGTTGCCCTGGGCGGGCTACCGGCCGCCCTACGGCTTCAGCGCAGACGGAGCCGATCGGCCATGGCTCGACCAGCCGGACGACTGGGCGACGCTGACGGTCGCGGCTCAGTCCGAGACGGGCTCGTCGATGCTCGCCCTCTACCGCGCGGGCCTGCACTTGCGCCGGACCCGCCCCTGGGACGGCAGCGACGAGCTGACCTGGATTGCCGCGCCGGACTCCGTGCTCGCCTTCGCGCGCGGCGCCGGCTTCGCCTGCATCGTCAATTTCGGCCCCGCCCCGGTGCAGCTGCCGGCCGGAGCCGGCGTCCTGCTCGCCAGCGACGACCTCGAAGGAGGTGCGCTTCCGCAAGACACCACGGTCTGGCTGGGCCAGGCGAATGGTCAGGTTCCGTTCGGAGACATGTCGCTCGGATCGGAACACAGCAATGGAGAGGTCAACGAAAGGGAACGACGATGAAGTCCACCCGTGTGGCCACGACCGCCGCGGTGACCGCGGCGAGCCTGCTGGCCGTGTGTTTCAGCGCGATCTCGGGTGCGTCCGCCAAGAGCTCCGCGCACACCGCGAAGCAGGTCTCGATCAGCGTCGCATCGCTGATCCCGGGCAGCACCAAGGCGGCCACCCAGCAGTTCAACAATCAGGTCAAGCAGTTCGAGAAGGCGAACCCGGGCATCAATATCAAGTCGGTGACGTACCAGTGGACCGGCCCGACCTTCGCCGCCAAGCTCGCCGCCGGCACGCTCCCGACGGTGTTCACCGTGCCCTTCACCGATGCCCGCACGCTCGGCGCCAATGGCCAGCTCGCCGACCTGACCAAGGCCGTCAAGGCGCTGCCGTACTACAAGAAGTACAACCCGGCCGTGATCGCCGAGGGCACCGACTCGAAGGGTCGCATCGTCGCGGTGCCCACCGCGGCCTACGCGCAGGCGCTGCATTACAACCGCGCGCTCTTCGCCCAAGCCGGGCTCGACCCGAACAAGCCTCCGACGACCTGGGCCGATGTGATCGCAGACGCCAAGCTGATCGCCCAGAAGACCGGCAAGGCGGGCTACGCCGAGATGGGCAAGGACGACAACACCGCCGGCTGGATCCTCACGACCCTCGTGTACTCGCTCGGTGGGCGCATGGAGACGGGGATCGGCACCAAGGCCAAGGCGACGCTCAACAACCCGCAGACCATCCAGGCGCTCAACATGCTGCACCAGATGCGCTGGGTCGACAACTCGATGGGCTCCAACTTCGACTACGGCTGGAGTGACATCAACCAGGCGTTCGCGGCGGGGACCGTCGGCATGTACGTCAACGGCTCGGATGTCTTCACCAACCTGGTGCAGGCCAGCAACATCGACCCGAGCATCTACGGCATCACGACGATTCCGCTCGCGAGCAACAAGAACGCCGGCGTGCTCGGCGGCGGCACCCTCGCGGCGGTGCGGCCGACCGCGAAGCCGGAGGAGATCGCCGCTGCCGTCAAGTGGATCGACTTCTACTACGAGCAGCCGCTGATCAACAAGGCTCAGGCGATCCGGAATGCGAAGACGCTCGTGGCGTCGAAGCAGCCGGTCGGCGTCCCGGCGCTGCCCGTCTTCAACAAGGCGCAGTTCAATCTCTCGCAGAACGTCTGGATCAAGCCCTTCGTCAACGTCCCCCAGGCCCAGATCAAGCCGTTCACGGCCGGGATCTTCAGCCAGAAGGTCGTGCCGGAGCCGGCGGCCTCGACGCAGAGCGTGTACCACTCGCTCGATGCCGTCGTGGAGGCCGTCCTGACCACGCAGGACGTGAACATCCCGCAGATGCTGAACGACGCGAACAGCGCTGCGCAGACCCTCATCCAGCAAGGCAAGTAGTGGCCGTGCCTCGGCGGGCGGCTGGGCGCCAGGCCATCGG
>JALYLC010000808.1 GCA_030774435.1 Actinomycetota bacterium | reverse complement strand
TCGTCGTGGAGGGACGCGAGCTGTCGATCCGCCTGGATCGCTCGGGTGCCCGCATCAACAGCATCGTGGCGTAGAACACCGCAGTCTTCATCAGGATTGCTTCTCACGAGTTGAAGTGCTACTAATGACGACGGCCGCCGTGAAAGCTCGCCTATCGACTAGGTGGACATCGACCCTTACCGTCGTACACTCGTGCCGAATCCGAGGAGGAACTGCATGAACGTGCTCACCCGGGCAACCCGACGTAGGTCTCTTGGTCGTCTACTGGCCGTCTCGCTCGGCTCGGCCGCCCTGCTTGTCACGGCCGTCAGCGCTGCCGAGGCGCGTCCCTCGAGCGTCAACCTCTCGCTCGTCGCCTACTCGACGCCTGCAAGCGCTTACGCCAAGATCATCCCGGCGTTCCAGGCCACCCCGGCCGGCAACGGTGTCTCGTTCAAGCAGTCCTACGGCGCCTCGGGCACGCAGGCCGCCGCGGTGCACAACGGCCTTCCGGCCGACGTCGTGAACCTCTCGCTCGCCCCCGACGTCTCGGTGCTCTCGCAGGCGGGGCTGATCGGCACGACCTGGAACAGGGACAAGTTCGGCGGCATGGTCACCGATTCGATCGTCGTGTTCGTCGTGCGCAAGGGCAACCCCAAGAACATCAAGACGTGGAACGACTTGATCAAGCCGGGCATCCAGGTCGTCAACGCCAACCCGTTCACCTCGGGTGGCGCGCGTTGGAACGTCATGGCCGCCTGGGGCGCGCAGATCAAGCAGCACAAGACGCCGGCGCAGGCCACCACCTACCTGAAGGCGCTCTACAAGAACATCACGGTGCAGGACTCGAGCGCGCGCGCCTCGATGAACACGTTCGTCCAGGGCAAGGGCGACGTGCTCCTGGCGTACGAGAACGAGGCCATCCAGGCCCAGCAGGCCGGGGCGGACATCCAGTTCGTGCGGCCCTCGGCCACGATCCTGATCGAGAACCCGATCGCGGTGCTCAAGGGCACGCAGAACCCCACGCAGGCCAAGGCATTCGTCGACTTCACGCGCTCGGCTGCCGCGCAGAACATCTGGGCGCAGTACGGCTACCGCCCGATCGTGCAGAGCGTCTTCAAGAAGTGGTCGAAGACGTTCCCGGTCCCCAGGCAGCTCTTCACGATCCGCGACATCGTCAAGGGCGGCTGGCCCGTCGTCCAGCCCAAGTTCTTCGACCCGAACAACGGCATCCTCAAGCAGATCCAGAGCACCTGATCGGACCATGGCGGCAGCTGACGCAACGCTGAGCACGCGGCCCGCTCGACCGGCCAGGCCGGGCGGCGCGCGCATCGCGCCGCTCGGCTTCGGCCTGCTCGCGGGCACGTACGCCAGCGCGCTGATCCTGCTGCCGATCGCGGCGCTCGTCTGGGAGGCCCAGGGCATGGGCCTGCACGGGCTCTGGACGACGCTCTCGGCGGCCGTCTCGCGCTCGGCCTTCGAGCTGACGATGGTCTGCTCGCTGATCGTTGTCGCCGTCAATGCCGTGTTCGGCACGATGCTCGCCTGGGTGCTCGAGCGCGACGAGTTCCTCGGCAAGCGCTTCGTGAACGCCGTGATCGACCTGCCCTTCGCGCTGCCGACGATCGTCGCCGGCCTCACGCTGATCGCGCTCTACGGGCAGCGCAGCCCGATCGGCATCAACATCGCGTACACGCGCACGGCCATCGTCGTGGCGCTGGCGTTCGTCACGCTGCCGTTCGTCGTGCGCAGCGTGCAGCCCGTGCTGCGCGAGCTCGACCGCGAGGCCGAGCAGGCGGCCATGTCCCTCGGGGCCTCGCCCTTCGTGACGTTCCGCCGCGTGATCCTGCCGGCGCTCGTGCCGGCGATCGCCAGCGGCTGCAGCCTCGCGTTCGCGAAGGCGGTTGGTGAGTTCGGCTCGGTCGTCCTCATCAGCGGCAACATCCCGCTCAAGACCCAGGTCGCCTCGGTTGCGATCTTCGGCCATCTCGAGCCGGGTGACATCAAGGGCGCGACGGCGCTCGCCGTGCTCCTGCTGGCGATCTCGCTCGGCATGCTGCTCCTGATCGGCGTCTTCGAACGGGTCGCGAGGCGCCATGAGAGCTAACGCGATCCGCTACGGCGTGCGCTTCGCTGCGCTCGGCTATCTCGCCGCGCTGCTGATCGCACCGCTGGTGCTGATCTTCAAGGACACGTTTGCGCACGGCCTGACCCCGGTGTGGAATGCGCTGACCACGGTGGACGCCGTGCACGCCGCCAAGCTGTCGCTCTACGCCATGCTGATCGCGGTCATCGCGAACACGGTCTTCGGAGTCGCGATCGCGCTCTACCTCGCCAGGCGCAAGGGGTTCCTCGCGACGATCCTCGGAGCCTTCATCGACCTGCCGCTCGCGCTCTCGCCGGTGGTCGTCGGCCTCGCGCTCCTGCTCGTGTTCGCCCAGACGGGATGGTTCGGGCCCTGGCTGACGGAGCACGGCTTCCAGGTGGTGTTCGCGTTCCCGTCGATCGCCATCGCGACGGCGTTCGTCTCACTGCCCTTCGTCGCGCGCGAGCTGATCCCGGTACTGCGCGAGATCGGCGAGGAGCAGCAACAGGCCGCGGCCACGCTCGGCGCAACGCGCATCCAGACGTTCGTCCGCATCACGCTGCCCGCGATCCGGCCGGCGCTCACCTACGGCATCGTGCTCACGGCTGCACGCGCCCTGGGCGAGTACGGCGCCGTCGCCGTCGTCTCGGGCGCTATCCAGGGGCAGACCGAGACGCTCACGATGATGGTCGCGCGCGACTGGAACAACTTCGACCAGACCGGCGCCTACGCAACCTCGCTGCTCCTGGCCGCGATCGCCGTGATCGTCCTTATCGCTCTCAACTTGGTGAAGCCGGCGCATGAGCGCCAGGAGGCCACATGACCATCCAGGCGCAGAACATCACGAAGCGCTTCGGCGACTTCACCGCGCTGGACGACGTCGGCGTCGAGGTGGCCGACGGCTCGCTCACCGCGCTGCTCGGACCGAGCGGCAGCGGCAAGTCGACGCTCCTGCGCATCATCGCGGGGCTCGAGACGCCCGATGCCGGCCGCGTACTGATCGGCGACAAGGACGTGACGGGCGTCGTGCCCCAGCAGCGCGGCATCGGCTTCGTCTTCCAGCACTACGCCGCGTTCAAGCACCTCACGGTGCGCCGCAACATCGCCTTCGGTCTCGAGATCCGCAAGCGCCCGAAGGCCGAGATTCGCGAGCGCGTCGACGAGCTGCTCGGGCTCGTGCAGCTGAACGGCTTCGCCGACCGCTATCCGGCGCAGCTCTCGGGCGGCCAGCGGCAGCGCATGGCGCTGGCCCGCGCGCTCGCCATCGAGCCCAGCGTCCTGCTGCTCGACGAGCCGTTCGGCGCGCTCGATGCGACAGTCCGCAAGGAGCTGCGCGTCTGGCTGCGCCGCCTGCACGAGGAGCAGCACGTGACGACGATCCTGGTCACGCACGACCAGGAGGAGGCCATGGACGTGGCCGACCAGATCGTGGTCATGAATCACGCACGCGTCGAGCAGACGGGCGATCCGCGCGAGATCTACGACCACCCCGCCAACGAGTTCGTGATGGGCTTCGTGGGTCCGGTCGCGACGGTGGGCGACGAGCTCGTGCGGCCGCACGACGTCGATCTCGCGCTCGAGCCGGCGCACGACCACAGCGAGGCGATGGTGCAGCGCATCGTGCACCTCGGCTTCGAGGTGCGCGTCGAGCTCCTGCTCGCCGACGGCTCGCTCGTCTCGGCGCAGATCACACGCGAGGCGGCCGAGCAGCTCGAGCTGGCCCGCAACCAGATCGTCTACATCCGCCCGCACCGCACCCGCAGCTTCGCCGCGGCGGTCTGAGAGGACAATCGGGATCAGGCTGCCGTCTGGGCCGGCGTCTCGAGTGGAGGTCGGAGCCAGCGGCATTGTGCGAACCAACGGCGCATGGTGCGGATGCTGGGGACTTTGGCGTGGTCGCGGGCGTGCTGTTGGCGTAGCCGGGTGATGGTGGCGAGGATGTGATCGCCGCGGGCGAAGCAGTCCTCTGCTTGGCGTCGCAGTTGGGGCCAGGCATAGGAGCCTGGTCGTTGGCGGGTGACGCCGGTGCCGAGCGCGCGGACGGAATTGAGGTGCGCCTCGAGTGCGCGTGAGCGAGCGCGCGTGAAGCAGCCGTGTGCGCGCCAGCTGCGCATGAGCGTGACGGCAAAGTCGCGACCGGCGTTGCGGCGAAGGAACTCGACGGAGTGGTGCCCTTCGCAGAGCGACACCTTGACGCCGTGCGTGAGCTCCCGAACGCGGGTTCTGCCCCGCGTGCGGTCGAGGCAAATGGCGCAGATCGGCGACTTCACGGGCACGCCGCGGCATTTGTAGAGCGTGGGCAGGTAGGTCATGCCCGGAGGCTGCCAGGGAGCTGCGCGCGGCGCTGTGTCGCGCTGTCACGGGTTGGTGTCAGGTGCCCAATTGGCATGCGCCGCGTGTGCCATTTGGCCGCCGTGCCGGACCTGCCTCGGCTCGTCGACCCTGCCCGATCAAGATTGATCGAAAGATCTGGCGAGTCGGCGACTCGAGTGCTCCCGAGCGGCCGATCGCCTCTCGTTCCCTGTAGCGGCGTACCGCGGGGCGTCCAAATGGCACACGCGGTGTGTGCCATTTGGCAGCCACCGTGATGCCGATCGTTGAGGTCGCACGCGCGGCGTCGGCAGCTCGCCTGGCGCAACGCGGGAACCTGTCTCGGCTCGCCGACACTGCCCGATCAAGATTGATCGAAAGATCCGGCGAGTCGGCGACTCGAGTGCTTCCGGCCGTCGCCCGCGCCGGCGAGGCGGGCATCGCTAGTGCGAGCTCCAGGCCTCGGGGTCGGTCGTCAGCGCCTTCACCTGCGGCGGTAGATCGCCGTTCGCGAGATCCGCGACGGTGGTCGTCTCGAGCACGGTGCGGAGGCTCGCGCGCACGGCGATCCAGAGCTCGACGAGCGATTTGGCCGAGCCCTCGTAGACCAGCGTCTCGGGCCGGTGACCGCGGACGTTGGCCAGGGGGCCCTCGAGCGCGCGCATGACCTCTGCCAGCGTGATCTGATCGGCGGGTCGCGCCAGCCAGTAGCCGCCTTCGACGCCGCGCTGAGTCGCCACGATGCCGGCATTCCGGAGCTCCGAGAGGATGTTCTCGAGGAACTTGATCGGAATGGCCTGGGCGGCCGCGATGCGGTCGCCCTTGGTCGGTCCGTCAGGGGCGACCGCGAGCTCCGTGCAGGCGCGTAGCGCGTAGTCGACCTTTGCAGAGATGCGCATACGCACGAGATTGTGCGCCTCCGGCGCGCCCCGTGCCGCAGTCCGGCCTTGCATCATCTCCACTAAATTGATAGACATTAGGACAACGAGCGGTGTCCCGAGTGGACGATTCGAGAGGGGTGACGGGCTCCATGTTCTTCCGCCAGTTGATCGACGCAGACCTCGGCTGCGCCTCGTATGTCATCGCCGACGCCGGCGAGGCGATCGTCGTCGATCCGGCGATCGCGATCGATCAGTACCTGGATCTGGCCTCGCGCCACCGCTTCGGCATTGCGCACGTGGTCGAGACCCACACGCACGCAGACCACGTCTCGGGCAATCGGCGGCTGGCCGAGTTGTCCGGCGCGGCGATCCACGTCAGCGCCGCCGTGCATCCGGACTTCGAGAGCGTCCCGCTGCGCACCGGCGATTCGATTGCGGTGGGCTCGGCCGTCCTGACCGCGCGGGCCACGCCGGGGCACCGGCCGGAGCACCTCTCGCTCGTGCTCAGCGATCGCGCGCGTGACGGCGAGCCGCTCGCCCTGCTCACAGGCGATGCACTGCTGGTCGGCGAGGTCGGCCGGCCCGATCTGGCCGTCGATCCGCGTGCAGGCGCGCAGGCGCTCTACGGGTCGCTGCGGCGCCTGGACGATCTGGATGACGCCGTGGAGCTCTGGCCCGGGCACATCGGCGGTTCGCTCTGCGGCGGAGCGAACCTCAGCCAGAAACCGAGCTCGACGCTCGGCTACGAGCGCCGCGCGAACCCGTACCTCGCGATTCGCGACGAGCAGTCGTTCGTCGACCGCCTCATCGGCGCACTGCCGCCCAGGCCGCCGCAGGTCGAGCGCGTGGTCCGCCTCAACCTGGTGCGCGCGCTGCCCGACCTGCGCGATCCCCTTGTGCTGCCGGACGACGAGCTCGCGCGCCTGCTGGCGGGCGGCGGTCTCGTGGTGGACGTGCGCTCGGCCGACGCGTTCGACGCCGGCCACCTCGCGGGCGCCGTGAACCTGCCCTTGCAGGGCGGCTCGATCGGCACGCGCGCCGGGTGGGTGCTCGACGCGGGTCGCCCGATCGCCACCTACGGCGAGACCGCCGAGGATGCGCGCCGTGCCCGCTGGCTGCTGGCGGCGGTGGGGGTCTTCGGCGTCGCGGGCATCGTCGCCGGTGGGCCCGAGTCCTGGCGTCGCGCAGGCCTCGCCGTGCGCGTCGGGGAGACGATCGATCCCGTCGCCGCCGCCCGCGCGTTCCGTGCGGGCGAGCTGAGCCTGCTGGACGTTCGCGACCCGAGCGAGTGGCAGAGCTCCGCGATTCCGGGCTCGCAGCGGCACGCCCTGTGGCAGCTGGCAGAGTACGGCGCGCCGAGCGCGGCGCCGGTGGGAGTGGTCTGCACGTCCGGCGCGCGCGCCGCGATCGCCGCGAGC
>JALYLC010000807.1 GCA_030774435.1 Actinomycetota bacterium | reverse complement strand
CGTGATCGCTCAGACCTTTCTCCAGCCTGACGGTGGGCTGCCGTCCCGGCCAGGCCGAACGCTCGACGAGCCGCGGCCCTAGCCGAGCGCGCGGTCGAGGTCGAAGGCCGCGGAGATCAGCCCCAGGTGCGTGAACGCCTGCGGGAAGTTACCGAGCGCCTCTCCGCTGGCTCCGATCTCCTCCGAGTAGAGCCCGAGATGGTTGGCGTAGCCGAGCATCTTCTCGAACACGAGCCGCGCCTCGTCCAGCTTGCCCGCGCGCGTCAGGCATTCGACGTACCAGAAGCTGCAGAGCGAGAACGACCCCTCGCGACCGGGCAGCCCGTCGTCGGCGGCGTCCTCCGTGTCGTAGCGGAAGACGAAGCTGTCGCTCACGAGATCCTCGCGGATCGCGTCCAGCGTCGAGAGCATGCGCGGATCGCTGGGCGCGATCATGAGCACGAGCGGAAGGATGAGGACGCTCGCGTCGAGCACGTCGCTGTCGGCGTACTGGTTGAAGGCCTTGCGCGCGTCGGACCAGCCGTGCGTCATCACCCACTCGTAGGCGGCGTCGCGGGCGAGGCGCCAGGCGTGCGTATCGGCAGGCAGCCCGCGCTTCGCCTGGATGCGGATCGCCCGGTCGAACGCGACCCACGTCATGACGCGCGAATACGTGAAGTTGCGCCGGCCGCCGCGCACCTCCCAGATGCCCTCGTCGGGCTGGTCCCAGTTCTCGGCGAGCCAGTCGAGAATCGACCGCAGCTTGACCCAGAGCGAGTACGAGAGCGGCATCCCGCCCCGCTCGGCGAGATAGACGGCGTCGATGACCTCGCCGTAGACATCCAGCTGGAGCTGATCCGCCGCCTCGTTGCCGATGCGCACGGGATGCGAGTCGCGATAGCCGGTCAGGTGCGGGAGCTCGTATTCCGGCAGCTCGCTGTGCCCGTCGAGCGTGTACATCACCTGGAGCGGGGCGCCATCGGAACGCCCGTATCCGAGCGCGTGCAGCCACGTCATGTACGCGAACGCCTCCTCGCGGAAGCCCAGGCGCAGGAAGGCGAACATCGTGAAGGCCGAGTCGCGCAGCCAGCAGTAGCGGTAATCCCAGTTGCGCGGTCCGCCGATGTGCTCCGGCAGGCTCGTTGTCGGCGCCGCGACGACGGCGCCGGTCGGCTGGTAGGTGAGCAGCTTGAGTGTGATCGCAGAGCGGTCGACGACCTCGCGCCAGCGGCCGCGGTACGTGCTCTGGCCGATCCACCTCCGCCAGAACGCGACAGTGTCGACGAATGCGCCCTCGACCGCTGCCTCGTCCCAGACGAGGCCGGGCTTGCCCACCGAGAGCACGAACGAGGCCCGCTCGCCGCGCGCCAGCGTCAGCTCGGCGACGGCGCGGTCCTCGTCGGCTACGAGGTCGATCGACGGCGAACGCAGCTCGCACATCTTGTCTGCCGCGAGGAAGGTCGCGAGCTTCCCATCGACCGCGAGCCGGTGCGGCGCGCGCGCGTAGTCGAACGCGGGCATGCAGGAGAGGCGGAAGCGCACGGATCCGCGCACGACCTCGATGCGACGCACGATGGAGCAACTGCCGTCGGTGAGCGGCATGAAGTCCGTGATCTCCCCGACGCCGCCCTCGGTGAAGAAGCGCGTGACGAGCACGGCCGTGCCCGGGAGGTAGAGCTGCTTCGTCGTGAAGGCCTCCCCGACCGGCCGGAGGGAAAAGCTGCCGCCCGAGTCTGCGTCGAGGATCGAGCCGAACATGCTCGGCCCGTCGAACCGCTCGGGACAGAACCAGTCGATGGTGCCCTCGTTGCCGACCAGCGCCACCGTGTGCAGGTCGCCGATCACCCCGTGATCCTCGATCGGGAGGTAGCCGCTCGCGCTCCGCTTGCGCTCGCGCCGGGGCTCCGGCGCCGTGCGTGCCATCTATGCGGCCCCGGCGGAGGCGTGCGGTGCGGTGAGCTGCGCCGCCTCCGCGGCCAGCATCGCCGCGCCGACGATGCCGGCCTGGTTCTGCAGCGCCGCCGGGACGCACTTCACGCGCGACGGCAGCTCGTGGATGAACTTGTCCGCCTCCTTGCTGATGCCGCCGCCGATGATCACGAGATCGGGCCAGAGCAGCCGGTCGATCGCGTCGACGTACTCCGCCAGGCGCTTGCTCCAGGCATGCCAGCTGAGGTGCTTGCTCACCTTGATCGACGCGGCGGCGCGCCGCTCGGCGTCCTTGCCGCGCAGCTGCAAGTGCCCGAGCTCGGTGTTGGGAAGCAGGACGCCGTCGCGGAACAGCGCCGAGCCGATGCCCGTGCCGAGCGTCAGCATGAGCACGGTCCCGGCCTGGCCACGCCCGGCGCCGAAGCGCATCTCGGCAAGGCCCGCGGCATCCGCGTCGTTGCCGACCATGAGCGGACGCCCGAGTGCATCGGCGAGGGCGGCTTCGGCGTCGACGCCGATCCAGGACGGATCGATGTTGGCCGCCGTCTTGACGACGCCGCCCAGGATCACGGCCGGGAAGCCGACCCCCACGTGCAGCCCGGGCGGGAGGTCGGTGACGAGACCGGCCGTCGCCTTGATCATGGTCTTCGGCACGGCCGGATGCGGCGTCTCGACCCGCACGCGCGCCGTCGTGAACTCACCGGTGGTGGTCTCGACGACCGCCGCCTTGATGCCGGTCCCGCCCACGTCGATGCCGATCATCTCCATGCCAGGCCTCCGTGCTCGAGCGCGCCGTTCCCGGAACGTTACGCGGGACGGCGGCGGCGCGCGATTGAGATCTCGTGAACGATTCTGTTCGACGCCCGCGCGCGTGCTCTAATCAGCCAGTCGTCTCATACCACCGCCGGAGGAACACGGTCATGCAGCTCGGAATGATCGGCCTGGGCCGCATGGGCGCCAACATCGTGCGGCGCCTCATGCGGGACGGTCACGAGTGCGTCGTGTACGACGTCAACGAGGCCGCAATCGGGCAACTCGAGGGGGAGGGCGCCATCGGCGCCCGCTCCCTGGCGGAGTTCGCGAGCAAGCTGACGACGCCCCGCGCGGCCTGGATCATGGTGCCCGCGGCGATCGCGGGCGACACGGTGACCGAGCTCGCCGGCGTCTGCGAACGAGGCGACATCGTGATCGACGGCGGCAACAGCTACTACCGCGACGACATCGACCGCGCCGAGGCGCTCGCTCCGCAGGGCATCCACTACGTCGACGTCGGCACGAGCGGCGGCGTGTTCGGGCTGGAGCGCGGCTTCTGCATGATGATCGGCGGCGAGGACCGGGTCGTCGCCCATCTCGACCCGATCTTCCGCACACTCGCGCCCGGCGTCGAGACGGCTGCGCGCACGCCGGGCCGCCGCGGCCCGGCCGCCCAGGCCGAGCACGGCTACCTCCACTGCGGCGGCCACGGCGCCGGGCACTTCGTGAAGATGGTCCACAACGGCATCGAGTACGGGATGATGGCCGCCCTCGCGGAGGGGTTCTCGATACTGAAGAAGGCCGACGTCGGTCTCAAGGACCACGCCAAGGACGCCGAGACGACGCCACTCCGCGACCCCCGCTACTACCAGTTCCAGTTCGACGTGCCCGACGTCGCCGAGGTCTGGCGGCGCGGCAGCGTCGTCAGCTCGTGGCTGCTCGACCTGACCGCGAAGGCGCTGCAGGAGGACCCCGAGGTCGCCTCGTTCTCCGGCCATGTCTCCGACTCGGGCGAGGGGCGCTGGACCGTGCTGGCGGCGATCGACGAGAGCGTCCCCGCGCACGTGCTCGCCTCCGCCCTGTACGAGCGCTTCAGCTCGCGCGGCGAGGCGGACTACGCCGACAAGCTGCTGTCCGCGCTCCGCAAGCAGTTCGGCGGCCATGTCGAGCAGAAGCCGCCGGCGTGAAGGGCGACGCGCTCGTCCTCTTCGGCATCACCGGCGACCTGGCGCACAAGAAGCTCTACGGCGCGCTGGCCGGCCTCGAGGCGGCGGGCACGCTCGACGTCCCGGTGATCGGCGTGGCGTCGAGCGACTGGGACGACAAGAAGCTGCGCTCCGAGGTCCGGGAAACGCTCGGCACGTCGTTCCCGGCGGCAGTCGTCAAGCGCCTCTGCGCGCGCCTGCACTACGTGCGCGGCAACTACAGCGACCCCGCCGCCTACCAGGCGCTGCGCGACGCGCTGGGCGAGGCCAAGCACCCGGTCTGCTACCTCGCGATCCCGCCCGCGCTGTTCGACGACGTCGCCGAGGGCCTGGCCGGGATCGGCGTCCCCCGGGGCGGGCGGATCGTCCTCGAGAAGCCGTTCGGGCGCAACCTGGCTAGCGCGCTCGAGCTCAACGCGCTGCTGCACAAGCACTTCGCCGAGGACTCGATCTACCGGATCGACCACTTCCTGGGCAAGGAGCCGGTCCAGAACCTGATGGTGTTCCGCTTCGCGAACACGCTGCTCGAGCCGGTCTGGAACCGCCACTTCGTGCAGAGCGTGCAGGTGACGATGGCCGAGTCGTTCGGCGTCGAGGGCCGCGGCTCGTTCTACGACAGCGTCGGCTGCCTGCGGGACGTCGTCCAGAACCACCTGCTGCAGATGGTCTGCCTGCTCGCCATGGAGCCGCCGATCGCCGCCACTGCCGATGCGCTGCGCGACGAGACCGTCAAGGTGATGAAGACGATCCGCCCGCTCAGGAAGTCGGAGCTCGTGCGCGGTCAGTACGTCGGCTATCTCGACGAGCC
>JALYLC010000806.1 GCA_030774435.1 Actinomycetota bacterium | reverse complement strand
GGAGCCCGCGTTACCCGGCCGCAGCAGCGCGCTCATGGCCTCGCGCGTCGTGGCCTCGAAACAGACCAGCGGGTTGAAGCCATACCCGGGCCTTGTACGTCCCGGCCGCGCCTTGCTTGTCGGAGTGCGCGGTGACGAGCGTCGCGTCGATGTCGAGGATCACGCGGCGTGGCGCGCCGGCCAGATCCCAGACCCGCTCGCGCGCCACAGCACGCGCCCGACGCAGCGCGTCGAGCCGATCAGCGTCAACTGCCGCGATCGCTCTCCAAGCCGTCGCGTCCGACGCCACCGCGCCAAACAGCGACGGCTCGTCGCGTAGCACACGCACGTCGCAGAGCGCATCACCGCCGTCGGCGAGCATCACCGCTACGTCCCGCAACGCGCGGCCCGGGCAGTGCCGCGAGGCCCGCTCGCGGACACCGCTCATGGCCTCACCGAGCGCGCCCGTGAGCCCCACCCGGTCGGCCACGCCGGCCAGCAGCGCCGTGCCCGCTCGGCTTGTCAAACCGTCCTGATCAGCGACCACATCCACACGTCCGGTAAGCGCTGTAGCGTTCACCCGCAAGGTGCTCCTCCTGAGCAGGGATTCAGTGCCTTAGCAACACCGATTCTCCCTGCTCAGGCGGACGTACCCCGCCCCACAAACCACGCCGAGCAACCGCCTACTGCACGATCCGGGCTAGCGCTACAGCGCGTCACACTCACCCGAGTCGCACCAAGGCTGCTCGCGTGACGCAACGAACCACATGATCGCGGCGTCCGACACCCAGCGCGTCGTTCGCGGCAGCGCAGCCCGAACCGCGCAAGAGCGGCTCGCTAGCTAGCCTCATAGAGCAGCTCGAAGCTGACCGGGCCGCTCGGATTCGATTCCACGCCGTGAGGATCGCACGGCGAGATGACTCTTCTGCGAGCATACGTTCGTGACCGCTCGGGGCTCTCCGCTGACAACTCGCCTGCGCCGGGCAATTGCCAGCGGCTGCGAGCAGCGCTGGATGTGTTCGAGACAGGATCATTGGCTGTCGGAGTGGCGGTAGCTTCCGCGAATTGCGCGTCATTCACGTCTATGTTGGTTGCGACACAGCGAGCAGGATTGCGCGGTGACCCGGTTTGCGAGGCGACTCTCGATGTGCCGGCTCGTCGGATCGCTACGGCACCCGATCGACAGCCCAGGCGACTGCGGGGGCTGGTCCAAAGCTCGCCCGTTAGGCCCGACTTGTCTGGGCGTGGGTTGGCTTTTCGGTTCCGGGAATCTGCGTGGTGCCTGTGAGCCGGACGACGAGTAGGGCGAGTCGTCGGCAGCAGTGACGCGCGCGACCTCGCGCACGGCGAGCTCATCGGCGGAGATGCCGGGGTCGGCCGCTTGGAATGCCGATTCCAGGCGTGCGATTCCTTCGTCGATGACTTGGTCGCGTCGTTCGATCACGCCGTCGGTGTAGGCCAGAAGCGTGGCGTGCGGCGGCAAGGCGATGCGCGCTTCGATGATGAGATCGCCTGGGAAGAAGGCGAGCGGCGGGGCCTGAGCGAGGTCGAGTCGGGTGATGGCTGCGGTAGCGTCGTCTCGCACTTGGGCCGGGTGCTGTTCTTCGGAGGGTGATCTTCGGTATTCATGTAGCGAGAGGAGATCATCGTGGAGAGACGGGAGCGGGCGAGGTTTTCGCCGGAGTTCAAGGATGAGGCGGTGCGGTTGGTGATCGAGTCGGGCCGGCCGATCGCGCAGGTCGCGCGGGAGCTTCAGATCAACGACGGCACGCTCGGTAACTGGGTTGCGCGCTACCGCGACGAGCAGCCTGTGAGCGAGGCGCCGCTGTCGCTCTCGGAGCGGGCGCGGTTGGGCGAGCTGGAGCGTGAGAATCGGCAGTTGCGGCTTGATAACGAGTTTCTGGGAAAAGCCGCGGTGGCCGTTGCGTAACTTTGGTGCGACGCGAGTCGCGGCGCGACTGGCGTCCCGGCCTCACGCGGCGCTGCCAGTCCGCGCGCCAAGGACGGCGGCGATTTCTCATCGGGCGCGCTGGTGTGCAGCGAGCCGGGCGAGGTTGTGGGCGGTGCAGGCCAGGCTCCACTCGAGTTTCGCTCCGTCGAGGCCGCGCAGGTGGAAGCGGTTGAAGCGCCGGCCGATCTTGGCGTGCGCGATGACCGGTTCGACGAGCGCCTGTCTGCGCCGGTATCGGCGCCTGTTGGCGTGGTGTCGGAGGCGTCGTTCCATCCGCTGCACGGTCGCGCTGGGGTGGATGTTCTTGGTGCGGGGCCGACCGTTGGGCGGTACCAGTAGACACGTGCCGGTGTCTTGGAGCTCGTCGATCGTCTCGCCTTTCCAGTAGCCGCCGTCAGCGAGGAAGCAGCCGACGGGGTGCGACACCCCGGCCTCGCCGAGTGCCTTTTCGGTGCGCGCGATCATGGGCGCGAACTGGTGGTTGTCAAAGCCGTCTTGCGAGACATCGCAGGCCACGATCAGGTGCGACTCGTCGACCGCGAGCTGTGCGTTGTAGCCCTGCACCCAGCCGCTCGGAGCGCGCATCAATCGGCTGTCGGGATCGGTCAGGTTGCGTCGCCCGCGTCGGCGAGCGGCGAGCTCTCGGGCTTGGCCGCGCGCGCCGCCCGTGGGCCGCTCGGCGCCGGTTCGCGTTATGGCGGAGGCGTCGTTCCATCCGCTGCACGGTCGTGTTTTTTATTATGTTCTTTGTGCGGTGG
>JALYLC010000805.1 GCA_030774435.1 Actinomycetota bacterium | reverse complement strand
CGGCGGCACAGGAGGTCGAGCTTGCGAAGAAGATCGAGCGCGGTGACGGGATGGCGGAGCAGCGGATGATCCAGTCGAACCTCCGCCTTGTTGTCTCGATCGCCAAGAACTATCGCAACCAGGGGCTGCCGTTCCTCGACCTGATTCAGGAGGGAACGCTCGGGCTGATGCGCGCCGTCGAGAAGTTCGACTGGCGTCGCGGCTACAAGTTCTCGACCTACGCCACCTGGTGGATCCGCCAGGCCGTCGCCCGCGCGCTCGCCGACAAGGCTCGCACGATCCGCATGCCCGTGCACATCGTCGAGCGGCTGCAGAAGATGAACCGTGCCGAGCGCACCCTCTGGATGGAGCTCGGCCGCGAGCCGACGCTCGAGGAGATCGCCGAGGAGGCGTCGCTGCCGGTCGAGCAGGCGCGCGAGGTGAAAGCGGCGCCGCGTGCGTCCGCCAGCCTCGACCAGCCGGTCGGCGAGCAGGAGGACGCGGTGTTCGGCGACATCGTCGCGGGTGACGAGCCGCTGCCTGAGGAGCGCGTCGAGGTATCGCTGCGCAGCCAGGCGCTCGCGGTGGCGCTGCAGGCGCTGCCCGATCGCGAGCGGATGGTGCTCGTGCTGCGCTACGGGCTCGTGGACGAGGAGCCGAAGACGCTCGAGGAGATCAGCAAGCGCCTCGGTCTCACGCGCGAGCGCATCCGCCAGATCGAGCTCGAGTCGCTACGCAGACTCGCCGGCCTGCACGAAATGCAAATGGTTGCCGCCTCATAGCGCGGAAACGCTCCGCCTGGCAGCGTGGACTCGCGCTCCGGCCGCAGCCCTTCGGCCCGTTCGCCCGCGCCGCCTAGCCGAACGCTGCTCGTACGCAGGTGAAAGGCCTGTTCGACCGGCACACGGCGCCGGCCCGCGGGTTGCCGCCCTGGAGCAGCGTGTCGTACTTCCCGCCGTCTGCGACGGGTGCGGCCGCGGCGGGCGGGAGGAGTTCAAGCCCCAACACCACCCCAAGCGCTGTGCAGCCTCCTCCGCCACCCTCACAGCGACGGCCCGCGGTGCCACGTGAGGCACTCAAGAGTGGCACGCATCCTCGCCGCAATCGGCACCGTTGAGTGAAAGCAGAGCTCCATGTGAGGGACAAGCGAGCGCGGAGGGCGAGCGCGAGCATCTCGACCGACGTTGATACGGGCTTGATACGGCGCGCGACCCCCAGATTGCGTGTTGCCGAGCCGGTCTGCGTGAACGTCTTGATCCGTTGGTACTTGATGCCGAGGGGGTGCGAGTAGCCACAGCCACACCATCGATGCACTGTCCGAACGTAGCGTGATGCGCATCCCAGGTAGCCGACTCCTGCAGGGACATCGCTACCGGGTAGCTCCTGGACGCATCTGGACCCGTGAGCGTGGCCTCGCACTCGCGCTGCTCGCGGTCGTGGGGCCGGGAGTCCTGGCCGGCCTGTCCGACGACGACCCGGCCGGGATCACCACCTACTCAATCCTCGGCGCGGACTTCGGCTACCGACTCCTCTGGACGTTGCTGGCCTCGACGGCAGCGCTCGTCCTCTTCCATGACCTCACCGTACGGCTCGGGATCGCGACCGGCAAGGGACTCGTCAGCGTCATCCGCTTGCGCTATGGCACCAAGGCCGGCTTCTCATCCGCCGGCTTCCTGATCCTGGCGAACCTAGGCACAACGGCAGCCGAGATGGCCGGCATCGCCGCCGGACTCCAGATCGGAGGCGTATCCCGGTACGCAAGCGTCCCCCTCTCCGCTGCGGCCGTGACGACGCTCGTCCTCGCCGGCACGTTTCACCGAGTCGAACTCGTTCTACTCGTGATCTCCTCGGTCTTCGTCACCTACATCGCCTCCGGCATCCTCGCCCACCCGCACTGGGGCCAGGCCGCGCGAGGGCTCGTCGTCCCGGATCTTCCGTTCCAGCGCCACGCAATCCTCGTCGCCACAGCCACGCTCGGCACTACGCTCGCACCCTGGGGGCTCGCCTTCATCCAGTCCTACGCGGTGGACAAGAAGCTGAAGCCGAGCGACTGGAAGTTCGAGCGCATCGACGTCGTCGTCGGCGCCGTCTCGACCGGAATCATCGGCTTCTTCATCGTCGTCGCCTGCGCCGAAACGCTCCACCGCGGCCACACCCACATCACCGACGCTTCAGACGCCGCGGTCGCACTTATCCCGCTCGCCGGCCACCTCGCCTCGACGCTGTTCGCCGTCGGGCTCGTCGGCGCGGGCCTGCTCGCGGCAGCCATCCTGCCCCTGTCCACCTCCTACTCCGTCTCCGAGGCCTTCGGCAAGGAGGGCAGGGTCGACGGCAGCCTCAGGACAGAGCCCATCTTCTTCTCGACCTACATCGGGATGACCGCCATCGCGGCCGCGGTCGTCCTCGTCCCGGGCGCGCCGCTCGTCCCAATCCTCTTTCTCACCCAAGCCATCAACGCTGTCATGCTGCTCCCCTTACTGGCAATGATCGCCCACCTCACCCGCGATCGAGAGCTGATGGGCGAACTCAGAATCGGAACCGTCAGCGCCTGTGCAGCTTGGGCAACCACTGCGCTGATCACCGTCACGGTTGTCGCACTCGGCGTCGTCAGCCTGCTGGCGCACCATTAGCCATCTACTACGGCGGGTAGACCGCAAGAAATCATGCCGAGCCTCCAGGCCTACTCGATGCCTGCAAAGGGGCACGCAGATTGAGCGAGGGCGCGTGCGCGTGCGTGGCGAGGGAGACGTAATCGCGTGGAACGTGCGGTGCGAATGGAGCCCTTTATGCGCAACGCGAGACGGCGATCTGACATCAGGGGATTCGACTTGACGGCACGGCCGGGAGCAGGTCGAGCCCGTCGGGCTTGTTCAGGTAGCCGGGTGCGCTGCCCGGTTGGTTCAGGTGCCCGTACGACCAGACGACCTTCTTCGTCTTCGGGTCGACAACGACGATTCGGTGGTGCCAGTCGTCGGTGATCGCGATCATCCCGTTCGGCCAGCGCACCGCGAGCGAGGGACGGTCGAGCGACCGGTAGCCGGTCGGGGCGTACGTCCACGCGACCCGGCCGGAGGGCGTGAGCTCGTCGACGCGGCCCGGCGTGTCGAAGCCGGCGACGAGAACGTTCCCGTTCGGCAGCAGCTGCGCGTCCGATGGATACGACGTCGGTGTGCGAATCGTCCAGAGGAGCCTCCCGGAGGCGCTGATCCGGTCGACCCAGCCGCCGATTTCGGTGACGAGCACGCTGCCGTCCGCGAGCGGCGTCGCGCCGTTGGGCGACGAGAGGCTGCGCGGGGGGTTGTGGCCGCAGGAGCCGGCGTGGCCGATCTCGCGTACCACCCTATGGGCGCGGTTGATGAAGAGCACGCGGCAGTTCTGGATGTCCGCGACCATGAACAGGCCGTTGCGTAGCAGGTACGCATCGTCGGGATTGGAGAGATAGCCGAAGGCGGAGCCGCGCACGCCTGCATGGCCGAACGTCCACACGAGCCGGCGCGTGCGAACATCGATCTCACCGAGCTGCTGGTTGAACTCCTCGTTGGTCGATATCGCCTTGTAGCTCGGGGTGAAGAAGGCATCGTCGGGATCGGCGAACGACTGCCCCGGGCGCAGGTCACCGGGGCGCGGGAACTCCCAGACGACCTTCTTCGCCGGCGAGACGATGATCATCCGGTTGTTGTTGCGGTCGGCGATCATCACGTAGCCGGGAACAGGGCCG
>JALYLC010000804.1 GCA_030774435.1 Actinomycetota bacterium | reverse complement strand
TCCCTGGACCGCGTGCAACCACGAAAGGCTGCCGAGCGCGAGTCCGTAGTCTGCCGCCTGACCGGTTTCAGCGGAGAGCCGGCTCGCCTCGTGCACGCGCGCATGCTCTTCTGGCCAGTGGCCCGTGTGGAGATCGAGGTCGGCGCGCCGTACCAGCGCGTACGGAAGCAGGCCTCCGGCGCCGGTCGCCCGGGCCTGCGCGGTGAGTGCATCGAGCACGGCGCAGGCGCCCGCGTAGTCGCCCGCTAGCCCGAGAGCGAGTCCGAGGTAGCCGCGCAGTTGTGGCTCGTCGTCCAGAGCTCCTTGCCTGGAGAGCCTTGCCGCTTCCTCGACTCTTGTCGTGCCCTCAGGCGTGTCGCCAGCGAGGAGCAGAGCGAGACCGAGCATCAGGTCGGCTGCGGCCACGTTTGGTCTGCCCTGTCCGGAAGCCAGCTCGACCGCTCGCCTGCCGACCTCGCATGCGCGCGCCGGGTCGCCGGCACGGAGGCACGGGACGACGGCGTCGGCCAGCAGCAGCGCGGCCCTTTCCGGCTGGGACCCCTCGCTCGCGGCGGCCGCAGCGAGCAGCACGTCGCGGGCGCGGGCAGCAGAGCCTTCCCGGGCCAGGATACGACCCTGCAAGTGCGCGGCCTTGACTCGAAGGTCGTCCGACGTCTTCGTGGACACGGCGAGCTGGGCGAGATCGAGCGCCGAGACCGCGTGGCCGGCGAGCCAGGCGCTCTCGGCGGCGGCAAGCAGGCGGGTGCTTCGAACCTCGTGGTCGGGTGTGAGCCGGGCGGCGAACTCGAACGCGCGCGCGGCAACAGAGTTCGCATGCCCGTCGCGCGCCCGCCTCCCGGCGGCCACCAACCCCGCAGCGACATCTTCGTCGGGCCGACCGCTGGCCCGCGCGCGGTGCCAGGCGACGGCGTCCTCGTCGCTTCCCTGCAGCGCGACCGCAAGGCTCGCGTGAGCCGCTCGTCGCTCAGACGGAAGCGTGTTGTACGCGACCGTCGAGCGGACCAGTGGATGGCGGAAGGCCAGCGCGTTCCCGGCGAGGGAGATCAGGCCCGCCGACGCTGCTGCACCCAAGTCGGCCGCGCCGAGCCCGAGCGAGCCGAGCGCGACGTCGATCGTCTCGAGCGAGTCGGTGTCGGCGAGTGCGGCGACGAGGAGAGCCTGCCGTGCCCTGTCGGGAAGCGCCATCGCGCGCTCGAGAAAGGCCTGCTCGGCCGAAGCCAGCGTCGCAAGAGCATCCCCCAGCGGCGCCTCCCCTGAGAGCTGGCGGCGAGTGAGGCTCCGTGGGATCTCGAGCAGTCCGAGCGGGTTCCCCTGAGCGGCGTCGAGAATCCGCTCGACCACAGCCGCAGACAACGGCGGCGGCACCGCTTGCTCGACCAGCGTCCGTGCGGCCTGACGGTCAAGGCCAGCCAGGCGCAGATCATCCAGCCCCAAGCCAGCAAGCGTGTCCTCGTCCCGAACGGCCAGCAGCACGGCGACCGGGTCGTGCGCCAGCCGCTTGACGGCGAAGCTGAGCGCGTCCAGCGATTCCTCGTCAAGCCAGTGAGCGTCGTCCACGATCACGAGAAGCGGGGCGGCACGCGACTCCGCCGCCAGACGCCTCAACACTGCCGCCCCGACCGCAAAACGGTCGCCCGCTCCGACGGGAATGTCACCCAGCAGCGCCCGTAGCCCTCTGAATGGGTACTCGGAATCGCCGTCCTCGCCGGTCGCGCGTAGAACGCGGAACCCTGTTGCTGCCGTGCGGGCGTCCGCAAGCAGCGCGGTCTTGCCGATGCCCGACGCGCCCCGCACGACGAGCGCGCCGCTCTCGCCGGCACGCGCCGTCGCGAGCAGCACGCTGATGCGAGCCAGTTCCGCATCACGCCCCAGTAGGCCGCCCTCCTCCCGCGCCTTCGGGGCTCGTGCAAGCCCTCGGCCTCCACCCATCGCCAGCGAGTGCTCGAGCCAGCGCCGGAACAGCTGCCGGGCCGTCTGCTGCAAGAAGGGAACCGCCTCGCCGTAGTCGGCGAAGAAGCGCTCGATCGCCCCGGCCCCATAGCGCTCCTCGAACGTCACGGCAAGCGCCGGCCATGACCGCAGCCAGTGGTCGACATCTTCGAGCGACGGTTCGAGGTGACACTGGATCGCGTAGGCGACGCGCCCGAACCGAAACGCCTGGTTTTCATAGCGTGGCGAGCGGGCGAGCCGCGTCGCACCCTCCGGCAACTCGAACGTATCGGAGTGCCACTCGAATGCCTCCAGATCAGGCGGAAAGCCGCGGAACACGGGATCGCGCCGCGCCGCCTCCGTCAAGAACACCGGGTTCACACCCAACTCGGGCGCCGGACCCCGATACACACGAGCACCCAACGACGAAGCCAGCAACTGGGACCCCAGGCAAACCCCGAAATACGGTACCCCCGACTCGACAGCCTCCCGGATGGCGCGCTTCTCCCCCTGCAGCCACGGAAACTCCGCCTCCTCGTACGCGCTCATCCCGCCACCCATCACCACGAGCACGTCGTAACCGCGCCAATCTGGCATCACATCACCCTCGTCAAGGCGCACGACGTCGACCTCAATCCCCCGCTCGGCCAGCACCTCCCCGTACACGCCGAGCCGATTCGACCAAAGGTGCTCAAGCGCGAGGGCCCGCATCAGGCGCGCAGCATCGCACCCCACTCTCCACATGTGAAGGGGCGCCA
>JALYLC010000803.1 GCA_030774435.1 Actinomycetota bacterium | reverse complement strand
CGATCTCGTCGGTGGTGAGGCCGCCAAGCGTGCGCAGCGTGAGCGCGACCTGCGCGTCGGTCGCGAGGGCGGGATGGCAGCAGGTGAAGATGAGCTCGAGCCGCTCGTCCGGGAATGTCGTCGCGTCCACGGTCTCCTCCGCTCCCTCGCGCACCTCGAGCAGGCGAGTCTTGATCGCCAGTGTGCGCTCGCGGCGAATGCGATTGATGGCGCGGTTGCGCGCGGTCGTGACGAGCCAGGCGCCAGGGCTCGTCGGCACCCCATCTCGCGGCCAGCGCTCCGCCGCGATCGCGAAGGCCTCCTGCGCGGCTTCCTCGGCGAGGTCGAAATCGCCGAGGAAGCCGATCAGGGCAGCGAGGACGTAGCCCCACTGATCGCGGAAGACCCGATCGAGGTTCGTCACCACTCCTGGATGGGCCTCACCTCGACCGCGCCGCCCATGCGCGCCGCCGGGATCCGCGCGGCCAGTGCGATCGCGGCGTCGAGGTCATCGGCCTCGTAGTGGAGGTACCCGCCGACGGCCTCCTTGATCTCGGCGAACGGGCCGTCGGTGATCAGCGTCTTGCCGTCCTGCACGCGCACCGTGCTCGCCGTCTCGGGGTCTGCCAGCGCGAGGCCCGAAGTGACGCCGAGGGTCTCGTTGACGGCTTTGTACGCGGCGTAGACCGCGTTCTGCTCGGCCTCCGACAGGCGCCCCCACTCCTCCGGCGAGCGCGGCGTCGGGGTGTCCCCCTGGTGGATCAAGAGCATGAACTTCATCGTTGCCTCCTTCTCGGGCATGGGCGCCGATAGGACAAACGGGGAGCGGCGAAATCGACAGCCAGCACCCGCAAATCTGAATTCGCGTGCGAAAAGCTCCTACCCTCGGTGGCATGATCGACGCCGTCCTCGGCCGTGAGAAGGAACTGCATGTAGTCGGCCGCTTCCTGGACGTGCTGAAGGACGGCGGTCCGGCGGCCTGCGTCCTCGAGGGTGAGGCCGGCATCGGCAAGACGGTGCTTCTGCGCGAAGGCGTCGGCTCGTCGCAGGCCGCGAGCTTCCGCGTGCTCGCCTGTGCCCCGGCGGAGTCCGAGACGGCGCTCTCCTACTCCTCGCTCGCGGATCTGCTGGCGGGAGTCGAGCCCCGGGTGCTCGCGGCGCTTGCGGCGCCGCAGCGGAATGCGCTCGAGGTGGCGCTCCTGCGCGTTACGCCGGGCGACGCTGCCGCGGGCCAGCGGGCGATCGCGACGGCCGTCGTGTGCGTGCTCGCCGAGCTCGCCGCCGCGACGCCGCTCGTGATCGCCATCGACGATGTGCAGTGGCTCGACCGGCCCTCTGCCCGCGTGCTCGAGTTCGCGGCCCGCCGGCTGGGAGGCAGTCGAGTCGGCTTCCTGCTCTCGCTGCGCACCCCGGCCGGTGGCTCCGTGCCGTTGACGCTCGACCGCGCGCTCCCCGAAGGGCGGCTGCTTCGTATCCGGGTCGGCGAGCTCAGCGCAGGTGCGCTGCACCAGCTGATCAAGGCGAGGCTCGGCAGCACGTTCAGCCGGGCCGCGCTGCTCGCGATCCACAGGGCCACCGGTGGCAATGCCTTTTACGCCCTCGAGCTGGCGGCGTCGCTGCTGCGTGACGGAATGCCGGCGGCAGGAGAGGCATTTCCCGTCCCGGACGACGTGCGCGACCTCGTCACCGATCGCTTGCGGGGTCTGCCCGGGACGACCCGTGAGCTGCTCCTTTTCGCCGCCGCGACGTCGGCCCCCACGGTGCCCGAGCTGCAGTCAGCCGTGACGGCGTCGGCCAGGCAGATGCGCGTCCGGCTGGCAGGCGGCGAGGCGGCCGGCGTGATCGTCGTCGAGGGAGACGCGATCCGCTTCAAGCACCCGCTGTTCGCCTCGGCGATCTCCGCCGCGGCCTCGGCTGAGGAACGCCGCCGGGCGCACCGGCGCCTGGCTGCGCTGGCCCCGAACGCCGAGCAGCGATCGCTGCACCTCGCACTCTGCACCGAGGGCCCCGACGTCGCCATCGCACACACCGTCGCCGGAGCCGCGCGCGACGTCCGCAGGCGCGGCGCGCCGGATGCCGCAGCCGAGCTCGCCGGGCTGGCCCTCCGGCTGACTCCCGCCGACGATTCTGACGAGCGCGACCGGCGCGCGCTCGAGCTCGCCTACTACCTCACGGAGGCCGGCGATGCGGATCGCGCGCGGGCTGTCGTGCTCGACGTCGCCGAGCGCCCTGGCCGGCTGAAGGCCAGAGCCCTGCTCGACCTCGCCGGTCTCGATTACTGGGGCGACGGGAGCGGGCCGGCCGTGGAGCGCTGCGAGCAGGCGCTGGCGGCGGCCTCCGGGGAGCGCGCGCTGGAGGCGGCCTGCCACGCCGAGCTGGCCGTCTATTGCGATTTCGACTCGGCCCGCTGCGAGCGGCACGCTCTCGCGGCGCTCGCATTGCTCGACGCCGACGGCGACGGTGCAGACCCGGACGCCCTGATCGACGCGCTGCTCGCCACGACCCGGGCAAGTCTGCTGAGCGGCCGCGGAATCCCGTCCGAGCTGATCGAGCGCGCCTTCGAGTGCGAATCGCGCGCGACGCAGAGCATTCACCGCTCGCGCGTCGGCGCGCAACTCGGCCAGTGGCTGAAGTACGTCGACGATTTCGACGGCTCGCGCGCCCGGCTCGCGGAAGCGTTGTCCGAAGCGGTTCAGGAGGGCGACGAGAGCTCGCTCCCGAACCTGCTCATGCATCTCGCCCAGGTCGAATGCTGGAGCGGCAACTGGCCGCTGGCCTTGCGCTACAGCGACGAGAGCGTCGAGCTCGCCGAGCAGGTGGGCCAGAGCTCCGCCGGGCCGCCGGCCATGCGCGCCCTCGTGGATGCGCACCTCGGCAATGTCGAGCGAGCGCGCGAGACGATCGCGGCCCGCATCCAGGAGGTCGAGGGCAAGCCGACGGCGATCCCGCTCTACCTCCGCGCGCTCGGCTTTCTCGAGCTGTCACTCGGCAACGCGGCGGAAGCCGAACGCCACCTCTCGCGCGCGGTCGAGACGGCCGACGCGCTGGGCATCCGCGAGCCGGCCGTCTACCGCATCCATGCCGACCTGATCGAGGCGCTGATCGCGAGCGGCCGGCCAGGACGGGCCGAGGGGGTGCTCGGCGAGCTGGAAGCCAGGGCGCGCGCCAGCCCCGTGCCCTGGTCGCTCGCGGCCGGCGCGCGTTGCCGGGGACTGCTGCTCGCGGCGAGCGGTGAGCTCGAAGCCGCGGGCCACGCCTACGACGAAGCGCTCCGCCGGCACGAGGCCTCGCCGATGCCGTTCGAGCGCGCCCGCACCCTGCTGGTGCGCGGCCTCCTACAGCGCCGCAAGAACGAGCGACGCCTCGCACACGCCTCGCTCGAGCAGGCGCTTGCGCTCTTCGCGGAGCTCGGTGCGCCGCTCTGGGCCGCACGCGCGCAACGCGAGCTGCGGCCTCTGGGCGGCCGTCCGACGAGTCGTGAAGTGCTGACTCCGTCGGAGCAGCGCGTCGCCGAGCTCGCGGCGCGCGGCCTCACGAACCGCCAGGTGGCATCTGCCCTCTTCATCAGTCCGAAGACGGTCGAGTCGAACCTCGCGCGCGCCTATCGAAAGCTCGAGATCCGCTCGCGGGCCGAGCTCGGCGCGCGCATCGCCGCGGAGTCGGCGGCACCTCCGGATACGCCCGCGTAGGCTCGCGCGTCGCTGGCACGGGGTTATCGAGGGAACCACCCGCTGCGGCGCCGGCAAGGCGTTCCTATCGTCGTTCAGGTGAGGATCGACCGACTCGACGAGCACCGATGACGACCTACATGGCCGAGTGCTTCTGGCCGGGCGTGAGCGAGCAGCAGGTCGCCGATGCCGGCGCACGAGCACGCCGCGCGGCGCTGGCGATCAGGTCGGAGGGCGCGCTCGCCCGCTACATCGGCTCCATCCTCGTCCCGAGCGACGAGATCGCGTTCTGTCTCTTCGAGGCCGCCTCGCTCGAGGCGGCCGGCGAGATGGGTCGCAGAGCCGCAATTCCGTTCGAGCGGATCCTCGAGATCGTTCGCGTGCGCTCATCCCCCACCACGAAGGAGCTCCGATGAACCACCCCCGAACCTCCGCGCGCGGCCTGGCGCCCGCGCTGGCGGCACTCGCGCTCACCGCAGCCGCTCTGCTGCCGGCGACTGCGCTCGCGACGTCCGGCCACGCGGCCGCGTACCCGGCCGGCATCAAGGTCTGCGGGTCCTTCAGCGGCCCTCACTGGGCCTACAAGGGAGTCGGGGGCACGCAGTACATCGTCTACACGCGGCACAGCGCGGCGTGCCCGTTCGCGCTCAGCTGGGCGCCGCGGCTCGTCACCAAGCGCCCGCACGGCGCCGGCTACGCGATCAGCGGCGGCCCCACCGGCTGGGTCTGCAGCAACAGCACGGTGCATTTCGGCATTTGCGTCCTGAAGATCAACGGGCACCCGGCCGCCAGCAGCAAGTCCTTCGCCTGGGCGGGCAAGACCACCTAAGAACTGGTTTCAAGAGTCGCCTCCGAACGCCCGCCACTTTTGAAACCAGTTCTAAAGCGATTCCCGCTCCTACCCATTCTCGGGGCGCGACCGCCCGCCGGCAGTACCGGCGGGCGTGCGGTAGGTTGGCGCGCGCGATGCGCCGCCACACTCTCGTCAGGGCCTACCGCACGGCCATCGGGCTGCTCGCGTTCAGCGCCCTCGTCACCGAGGTCGCCACCTTGCACGAGCGCGGCACGCTGAAGCTCGCGAACTTCCTGAGCTTCTTCACGGTCGAGTCCAACCTGATTGCGGTCGTGGTGCTGGTCGGCGGCGGTCTCTTGCTCGCGCCGGGCGGGGAGGGCGCGGCCGCTGCGATGCTCCGCGGCGCGGCGACCCTGTACCTCACGATCACCGGCCTCGTGTTCTCACTCCTGCTGGCGGGCCTCGAGGGCGTCGAGTTCACGGCAGTGCCCTGGGACAACATCGTCCTGCACTACCTCATGCCGATCGCGATCGTGGTCGATTGGGCGCTCTCTCCGCCGGCTGCTCGCATCCCCTTCCGGCGTGGCCTGATCTGGCTGGCGTACCCTCTCGCCTACGTCGTCTACAGCCTGATTCGCGGGCACTTCGTCGACTGGTATCCGTACCCGTTCCTGAATCCCGGCCCTCGCGGGTATACGGGCGTGATCCAGTCGAGCATCGGCATCGCGCTGACGGCGGCTGTGCTCGTCTACGTGCTCACGCTCTTCACAGGCCCGGGATCGCTGCTCGGGCGTCTGCGCGGGCGGGACGGCGCGAGCTGACCGTGATGTTCACGGAGCCGCGGTCTCGCCGGCGAGGTCGGCCAGCAGCAGGCCGACCTTCTCGGACGAGACGATGTTGCCCTTGAGCTCGTTGAGCTCGCGGGCCTCGCGGAGGATCGAGGCGGACTCCTCGAGGCTGCCGCCGAGGCGCAGGACCTCCGCCAGATCCACGCGGGCGTCGGCGCGGTCGATCAGGAAGTCGGTCCGGTCGATCTGCGCGACGGCCTCGCGGGCGAGCCGCTCGCCCTCGTCGGGGCGGCCGAGGCCGGCGACGGCCCTCGCCCGGGCACAGCGGGCCGAGGCGATCTCGGCGATTCCGGTCGGGTCGAGCTGCTCGACGCTCGCGGCCAGGCGCTCGACTTCGGCGTAGCGCCCTTGCAGCGTCAGAGCTCGGGCCAGGTACGACCCCACCCACGCCCGCGCGAGCCCGAGCTCATCTCCCGCACCGTCGAAGACGCGGATTGCGAGCTCGGCCTGCCGCCGGTGCTCCTCGATCTCCCCCGGCGCGGTCGAGTAGCGGAGCTTCGACAACGCGAGCTGAGCGCGTGCTTCGATGCGCATGTCGCCGGCAGCGGCCGCCCCCGCCGTCGCCTCGACCAGCGCCTGCTCGGCTCGCGCGAACTCGCCCGCCTCGACGAGGGCGTGTCCGAGCTCGGCCAGCGGGTCCAGCCGCCGCCGGTCACCGGCCGGAAGCAAGGACGAGCGCCAGCTCGCAGGTCGCCGGCTGATGCGGCTCACGCCGCGATCGCGGCGTTGACTCCGGCCCAGAAGTCGTCGAACACGGGTGGCGGTTCCGGCGAGGTCCTCTGCCGCTGGGTGAGCAGGATTCCCGTGACGCCGGATTCGGGGTTGCTGCGCCAGGTGGTGCCCGAGCCGCCCTCCCAGCCGAAGCCGCACGGCAGCGGTTGCCCGCTCGAGTCCGGCGCCGGCGCCGCCATGCCGAGGCCCCAGCCGCCGTGCTCGCCGAGGAACAGCGTCGAGGCGCCGCGCTGCGCAGGCGTGAGGCGGTCACGGGTCATGAGAGCCACTGACTGCTGCGAGAGGATGCGCTCGCCCCGCAGCGATCCGCCGGCCAGGAGCATCGAGACGAACGACCAGTAGTCGTCGATCGTGGAAACCAGCCAGCCGCTGGCATCGGGGAAGCTGGGAGGCCTGGCCCACCAGCTGTCGGCGGCATCGTCGATCAGCGAGAGCTCACCGGTCACGGGATCCGGCGAGTAGAAGGCGGTGAGCCGGCTCAGTCGCTCCGCAGGCACGAAGAACCCGGTGTCGGTCATCCCGAGCGGCTCGAAGATCCGCTCGTGCATCAGCTCGGCGAGATCCTTGCCCGCGGCTCGCCCGAGGAGCACCCCGAGCACCTGCCCGCTCGTGTTGTAGAGCCACTGCTCGCCGGGCTGGGCGAGCAGCGGCAGCGACCCGAGCGCCGCGATCCACTGGTCGGGATCGAGCGAGACGGGCGGCCACGGCGGGCCGCCGATGCTCTGGAGCCCGAGCTCGGCCTCGGCCCGCTGGATCGGATGGGTGCCCGGTCGCGCCATCACCGACCCGAAGCCCATGCGGTAGCTGAGGAGGTCCTCGAGCGTGATCGGCCGGCGGGCGGGAACCGTGTCGTCGAGCTCGGCGTCGACGGCGCGCAGCACGCGGCGGTCGGCCAGCTCGGGCACGAGGTCATCGATTGCCTGGTCGAGCCGCAGGACGCCCTCGTCCACCAGCGACATCGTGGCCGCCGCCGCAATCGGCTTGGTCAGCGAGGCGACGCGGAAGATGGCGTCGCGCGTCAGCGGTTCAGGCTCGCCGAACGAGGATGTGCCGATGACGTCGACCTCGACCTCATCGCCCCTGGCGACGAGGGTGACGAGGCCCGGCATCTGGCCCGCCGCTACATGCGCCGCCATCAGCTCGTGCAGCGTGGTCAACCCGTGCTCGCGATCGCTCGCGCTCGATCGAGCAGCCGCGCGTCGCCGAGGCGTTCCGTCCACGCAGCGAAGCCCTTCGCCGGGCCACGCCAGCGCAACTCGGCGACGTCGCGGACGACCGCGGCGGACGATCGCAGCGTCGCGATGTCCTTGAACAGGAACGCGAGGTCGCGCTTGTCGCCGAGCACCTCGGGCGGGAACTCCTCGAGACTGCCGTAGCGACCGACGAGCCGCGCTGCCGTGACCTTGCCGATGCCGGGAATGCCCGGGTAGCCGTCCGCCGAGTCGCCGACGAGCGCGAGCAGGTCGGGGATGCGCTCGGGCTCCACTCCGAACTTCTCGCGCACGCCTTCGGCGTTGCGCACGGAGTTGCTGCGGCGGTCCACCTGCACCACCTGGTCGCCACGCACGCACTGCGCCAGATCCTTGTCCGGCGTCCAGATGCGGACCTGCCGGACGTCGCCGTCCGCGGAGGCGATCCGCGCCGCCGCGGCGAGCGCATCGTCGGCCTCCAGCTCGACCATCGGCCAGACGGCGACACCCATGGCCGCGAGCGCCTCCTCCAGCGGCCCGAACTGCGCGCGCAACGCGGGGTCGACGCCGGCGCCGGTCTTGTAGCCGGGCCAGAGGTCGTTGCGGAAGGACTCGATGATGTGATCGGTGGCGACGCCGAGGTGCGTCGCTCCGGTCTCGAGCATCTGCAGCACGGTATGCAGGACGCCGGCCGCGGCACCGAGAGCCTGACCATCTCTCTTCCCGCCGCTCCTTCGGCCATAGAAGTGGCGGAACAGCTCGTAGGTACCGTCGACGAGGTGGACGACCATCGTGAAATCGAGGATGGCAGATGCGCGACTGCGCCGTAGTGTTCTCGGCGTGATCGGCACCCGCACCGAGAAAGGCACTTCTGGAGATGAATGATCTCCCGCTCACCGGCGGCTGCAACTGCGGCGCCATTCGATTCGAGGTGACCGAGCCGCTCGTCGTCGCCAGCTATTGCCACTGCAAGCGCTGCCAGCGTCGCAGTGGAGCAGCGGCATCGGCGAACGCGCACCCGGCGCCCGGCGCGTTCCGGATCGTCGCGGGCGAGGACAGGCTCCGTGTCTGGAAGCCCGAGAACGGCGGCGAGAAATGGTTCTGCGGTGACTGCGGCTCGTCGCTCTTCGGCCGCAATCCCAGCCACGCCGACCCGATCGGCATCCGGATGGGGACGTTCGACGACGATCCCGGAATCCGGCCGAGCGTCCGTCAATTCGTGGCCGACGCCGCGCCCTGGGAGGCGATCCCCGACGACGGATTGCCGCGCCACCCCGAGAGCCGCCACAAGCCGCACTGACGGCGCCACGACGCAGAATCCAGCGCATCTCCACCTCGTGCAGCCGGCTTGGCGTACGCCCAGCCCACGGCCGTTGCGCCACAATCCGCCCATGAAGAGCCGGGTGCTGGTGCTGGGAGCGGGCTTCGGGGGCCTCGAGGCTGCCACGACGCTGTCCGAGTCGCTGGGCGACGAGGTCGACGTGACGTTGATCGACAAGGAAGACTGCTTCGTCTTCGGGTACTCCAAGCTCGACGTCATGTTCGGCCGCGCGACGCCGGAGTCCGTGCAGCTGCCCTATCGCGAATTCCTGAAGCCCGGCGTCCGCTTCGTGCAGGAGACGATCACCGCGATCGACCCCGAGGCGCTGCGCGTCACGACCAACGCCGGTACCTACGAGGCCGACGGGCTGGTGGTCGCGCTCGGCGCCGACTACGACATCGACGCGACGCCCGGGCTCGCGGAGACGGGCGACGAGTTCTACTCGTTCGCGGGCGCCGTGCGGATGAGCGAGGGCGTTCAGAGCTTCTCCCGGGGGCGCGTCGTGGTGGGCGTCTGCGGTGCGCCGTTCAAGTGCCCGCCGGCGCCGAGCGAGTGCGTCCTGCTGCTCCACGACTCGTTCGTCACGCGCGGCGTCCGCGGCGACTGCGAGATCACGCTCGTCCTGCCGTTCAAGACGCCGGTTCCTCCCTCGCCGGAGACGTCTGCGGCCCTGGTTGCGGCGTTCGCGGAACGTGACATCCGCTTGGTCCCCAGCTGCAAGGTGAGCGCGCTCGACCTCCCGCGCCGGGTCGTCGTGCTCGACGACGGCAACGAGCTTCCCTACGACCTCTTTCTGGGCGTGCCGAAGCACCGCGCGCCCGACGTGGTCATCGAGAGCGGCCTGACCGAGGACGGCTACGTGCCCGTCGACCCGGCGACCCTCGAGACGCGCTTCCGCGGCGTCTACGCGCTGGGCGATGTCGCGACGCAGGGAACGCCGAAGGCCGGCGTGTTCGCGGAGGGCGCGGCGCGAGCACTCGCGACGTCGTTGATCGCACAGCTGCGCGGCGAGGGGCCGCCCGGCGTGCATGCCGGCACGGGCTCCTGCTACATCGAGTTCGGAGCGGACCGCATCGGCCGCGTCGACATCGACTTCCTTTCCGGACCGTCGCCGACGGGCGTCTACCAGGCGCCGTCCGTGGCGCTCCGCGCCGAGAAGCAGCACTTCGGCGCGAGCCGCCGCGCCCGCTGGTTCGGCCGCACCTCCTGACCGGCGGCGAGAGCTACGGCTCGTCGGCTTGCTCGTGCGCAGCCGACCGTCGGCGTAGAGGCTGAGGGACGTCGCCGGTCGGCTGGAAGAACATCCATTGCTCCGAACGATCGAGTCAACTCCGGTTGACTTTTCGAGAAAGTCAACGTAGGTTGCCGGCATGCAACGCAATGCAACCGCCCTCGCAAGCGACGCCGCGGACGAGAACCCGGCGATCGGCCTGGCCGCGGTCGCAGCGCTGCGCAGCTTGCTCGACAGCCTCGAACGACTCCAGGTCGAGCGGGCACGCGAGCACGGCTGGCCGTGGCAGCGCATCGCGACCGAGCTCGGCGTGAGCAAACAAGCCGTGCACAAGAAGTACGGCGAGAAGCGACGCATGCCGAGAAGGTCAGCATGAACTTCCCGGGCCGGCGCCATCGATCGGCGCGCGGGACAGAAACGGAGATGTCCCCGATCGTCGCCGAGCTCTTCGTAGCCGCGCAGCAGCACGCGAGCGCGTTCCGGCACGACGTCATCGGCACCGAGCACGTGCTCCTGGCGCTGGCCGACCGTGACGATCGAGCCGGCCACGCGCTTCAGCACCTGGGGCTCGATGCCGCCGCGGTGCGCAATGACATCCGCCGGGTCGTCGGAGAGGGCCCCGAGCCAGAATCCGCGTTCGACGCCGACGCACTGAGCACGCTCGGCATCGACCTCGATGCGGTGCGCGAACGCGTCGAGGCGAACTTCGGAGAAGGGGCGCTCGAACGCGCCTCGCGCCCGCGCGCCACGTGCGTCGGCGCGTCATTCGGCGTCGCGCCCGATCTCAAGCAAACCCTGGACCACGCTCGGCGCGACGCCTCACAGCGCCACCAGCCACTGACCGCCGAAGATGTCGCCCTCGGACTCGCAGAGCAGCGCGATTCGGTCTCCGCACGCATCCTCGAAAGCCGCGGCATCTCCCCCGCCCGCCTGCGCGACGCGCTCGCCGGCCAGAGCTGACCTGGAGCTCAGCGCTCCGCCGCGTGCGCGAGAACCTGCTTGCTCGGCTCCCCCGCGGGAAGCATCAGCGACAGGAGCGAGGCGGCGGCGGCGAACGCAACCGACGCCCACAGGCATGCCGTGAGGCCGCGCCATTCGTACAGGGCGCCCGAGAGGACTGTCCCCGCGAGCCGGCCGCCGGCGTTGGCCATGTAGTAGAAGCCGACGTTCATCGCGGCCTTCCCTCTCTCGGCGTACGAGAGGATGAGGTACGAGTGCACCGAGGAGTTGAGCGCGAAGATCACGCCGAAGGCCGCCAGGCCGACGATCACGACCAGGGTCGGGTCGACGCTCCCCTGGAGCGCGATCGCGATGGTCGCGGGGGCGGCGGCGAGAGCGACAGCGAGCCAGGTCGCCTTGCGCCCGTCCGGCTGGGCGCTCTTGCCGAGCAGCCTCGGCGCCGCGGCCTGCACTCCGCCGTACCCGATCACCCAGAGCGCGAGAAACGCGCCGGCCTGCCAGAAGCTCCACCCGAGCCTCGTCTCGAGGAACACGGGCAGGCCGACGACGAACCAGACGTCACGCGAGGCGAAGAGGAACAGGCGGGCTGCCGAGAGCCGGTTGACGGCCCGGCTGTTCGAGAACATCTGGCTGAACCGCGCCTTGCTGTCCGCGTGGCCGAGCTCGCCGTGCATGAACGCCACGATCACGAGCAGAGCGGTGAGCACGAGCGCCGCGAGCAGGAAGAGAGACGTCCGGAAGCCCACCACCGTCAGCAGCAGCCCGCCCAGGAAGAAGCCCGCGCCCTTGAGGGCGTTCTTCGACCCGGTGAGGATCGCGACCCAGCGGAACAGCGCCGCGGGGGCGTCAGCCGGCACGACGAGCTTGACCGCGCTCTTCGAGCTCATCTTCGTCAGGTCCTTGGCGATGCCCGAGAGGGCTTGCGCGGCCATCACGTAGGGCACGACGAGCCAGCCTGCCGGCACGGTGAGCATGCTCAGCGCCACGACCTGGACGGCCAGTCCCATCACGAGCGTCGATTTCAGCCCGAGACGTGCCGCCAGCCAACCCCCGACGAGGTTCGTGATGATGCCGAAGATCTCGTAGAACAGGAACAGCGAGGCGACCTCGAAGGGCGAGTAGCCGCGCTTGAAGAAGTAGAAGAGGACGAGCGTGCGGATCGCGCCGTCGGTGATCGTGTCCGCCCAGTAGGCGCCGGTCACGAGCGCGTAGCTGCGCAGATCGCCGCGCCGGGCGTCCGCAGCGCTGCTCATCTGCCGGCCAGGTCGGCGGCAGGCAGGCCCGCGGCGACGATGCGCGCGAGCTCGACCAGGCGGTTGGCGTATCCCCATTCGTTGTCGTACCAGGCCAGGATCTTGACGTGCGTGCCGTCGACGACCATCGTCGAGAGCGCGTCCACGACCCCGGAGCGCGGGTCATCTTTGTAGTCGACCGAGACGAGCGGGCGCTCCTCGTAGCCGAGGATGCCCGCCAGCGATCCGAGTGCTGCCTCTGCCAGCAGTCCGTTGACCTCGTCCACGCTCGTCGACCGCGCGACCTCGAAGACACAGTCGGTGAGCGAGGCGTTCAGGAGCGGCACGCCCCGGTCGCGTCATGGTCGAAGCGACCGTGGATCGAGTCGAACGTCAGCAGGTGGGCGGCCGTGGCGGCGTCGCCGGCGATCTCGTTGACATGCGCAAAGGTCAGCTCAGGTCCTCCCCACCCGGCGCGAAGAGCGAGCCGGCCGATGCGGCCGAACCCGTTGATCCCGATGCGTGTCACTGCACCCAGCAGCCGCAGTTCGCCGGCGCGACGGAGCTCGCTTCGCCGCAGCACGCGGTCTTCGCAGACGATTCGCAGCACGACTCCAGCGCAGTGGCCGCGCAGCAGCCGGCCGCGGGTTTGGTCGCGCGCACGATCGCTGCCGCGGCGTGCTCGTGCACCCGATGGGTCTCGCGAATCTCGACATCCACGAGGCCGGCGACGGCCAGGTCGCTCTCGAATTCCGCGCAGGTCAGCGCGCCCGCCACGCACCCCGTCCACTGCTGCATGTCGCGACGCGTGAGCTCGTCGATGTCCGGGTCGGCGATCACGTCGGAGGCGGCGAAGCGCCCGCCAGGTCGCAACACGCGGGCCACCTCGCGCAGCACTGCGCGCTTGTCACCGGAGAGGTTGATCACGCAGTTCGAGATCACGACGTCCACGGTCGCGTCCGCGAGCGGGATCTCCTCGATGTGCCCCTTCACGAACTCTGCGTTCGACGCACCCGCCGACTTGGCGTTCTCGCGGGCCAGGGCCAGCATCTCGTCCGTCATGTCGAGCCCGATCGCTCGCCCCGTGGGGCCCACACGTCGCGCGCTGATCAGCACGTCGGCCCCCGCACCCGAGCCCAGGTCGAGCACGGTCTCGCCCTCGTGCAGATCTGCGACGGCGGTCGGCACGCCGCAACCGAGCGAGGCCGCTACGGCCTCAGGAGGCGCGCCCGCGGACTCGTCGGCGCCGTAGAGCACGTCGCCGAAGACGCCGCCCCCGCAGGAGTCCGCGACGCCGTCGCCGCAACACGATGCGCCGGTACGCGCACCGCGGGCAGCCGCCGCGTAACGCTCGCGCACGATCTCGCGGATATCGGTCTCGCCCTGCAGTCGCTCGCTCATGGCGTCCTTCCCCCTTTGACCCGCCGGGTGCCTACTGCTCGAGCCATGCGGCGAGCGGATCGAGAGCACCTGGGACGACGTAGTAGTAGGCCCACTGACCTCGGCGCTCGACCCCGACGAGTCCGGCGTCACGAAGCTTCTTCAGGTGGTGGGAGAGCGTCGGCTGCGAGATGCCGAAGAGCGGCTGCAGATCGCACACGCAGACCTCACCGGCCTGACGTCGAAGCACGTCGACGATCTGCAGGCGGACAGGGTCCGAGAGCGCCTTCGAGAGCTCGCTCAGACGATCGACGTCGGCCGTCGAGAGCGTCACGTCCACATGGGCGCAGCAGCCTTGTCCGAGGCTGCGCCGTGGCTCCAGCTCGATCGCGGGTACATTCACGATCGTCAATCTAGCACGCGTATCGACGTTCGTCGATATGCCTTCGGCAATCAGCGATTGCGCCGGGCGATCTCGCGTCGCTAGCCTCCAGGCGTGCCCGGCGAGCCTGCCATCGTCCTCGTCATCGAGCCCTCCGACACGCCGGTCTCGGCAGAGCTCCAGCGCGCGTACTTCGCGGACATCGCCTCGCGTTATCCGGGTTGGAGCCCCGATCGCATCCCGAGCGCCGATCCGGCCGAGGTCGCGCCGCCGCACGGGGCCTGGGTCGTGGCCTACCTGGACGACCAGCCCGTCGGGTGTGGCGGGGTCAAGCGCCTCGACGGCACCTCGGCGGAGCTCAAGCGCATCTATCTCGCCGCCGGGGCGCGCGGACGCGGTCTCGGACGGCGCCTACTGGAGCAGCTCGAGCACCACGCGCGCGAGCTCGGCTATGAGCGCCTCCGGCTCGACACGGGCGATCTGCAGCCCGAGGCGCTCGGGCTCTTCCGCTCCGCGGGCTATGAGCACATTTCCGACTACAACGGCAACACGTGGGCCACGTACTGGATGGAGAAGCGGCTGGGGTAGCCGCGGCGAGCTCGAGCTACGCCGCGCGCGCCGGTGCGACCGGGTCGCTCAACAGCTCCTCGACCAGGGAGGCGAGCTCGTGAGGGCTGAATGGCTTGGTGAGATAGCGGTCGGCGCCGGCGAGCAGCATTCCCGGGCCGTCACTGGCCTGCGCCCAACCGGTGAGGATGATGATCGGGGTGACCGCCGTCGCCGGTTCGCGGCGCAAGGCTGCGAGCACGTTGTGTCCGCTGCGGCCGGGCATCACGACGTCGAGCAGGATCAGATCGGGCTGCTCGCTGCCCGCGAGTGCCAGCGCCTCGTGGCCATCCCGTGCCACGATCATGGTGTACTTCTCCCGGTCGAGTGCCGCGCGCACCAGGATTCGAACGATGGGCGCGTCGTCGCAGACGAGCACCGTATGCCGTGCGGGCGGGGGTTGGGAGAGCGTGTCAATACGTTCCCATCGGCACGAATGGCAGAAGCCTTAGCTTCCGAGCGAGTGCCCTGCTGGAGCGGGTCAGTCCAGCGCGAACGATCCGGCGACGATCTCGCCTGCCGGTTCGTACGTCCCGATCGTGACTCCGGTCGTGGAGACCACGCTGCCGACGAGCTTCAGCCCGGCCGGGATGGTGCCTTCCGAGAACAGGCGCTTGCCCGACCCGATGACCAGCGGGAAGACCCACAGGCGGTACTGGTCGACGAGGTTGTGGCGCAGGAGCGTCTGGATCAGATTCGCGCTGCCGTGCACCTGGAGCTCTGGTCCATCTGCCTGCTTGAGTGCCGCAATGCCTTCGGCCACATCTCCCTCGATCAGGACCGACTTGCTACACCCCAGCGTGGGACGACTGCGTGACGCGACGTACTTGGTGGCGTCGTTCAGTGGCTTGCCGCCGGCCTCCTCCGGGGCGTTCGGCCAGAACGCGGCGAAGATGTCGTAGGTCCTGCGTCCGAGCACGAGGTCGAACGGCCCGCTCATCGCCTCGCCCATGACCTGAGCCATCTGGTCGTCCCAGTAGTTCACCGACCAGCCACCGTGCGCGAAGCCGCCGCTGTCGTCCTCTCCGGGTCCGCCCGGCGCCTGCATTACGCCGTCGAGGGTCAGGAAAGTGCTCACGACCAGCTTTCTCATCTCTCGTGTCCTTTCGATCGGATCCCGGCTCGGGTCAAGCCCACCGCAGCATCAGACGGCCCTGCGGAGCGAAACTCATCGCGGGACGGCCTCGGAGCCGCGTACCATCCCTGTGTGTCGGCAGCGCACGCGAGCGGGCCCTCGGAGCCCGCGCTCCTCGACGAGACGATCGGAGCGAACCTCGAGAGGATGGCTTCGCGCTTTCCCGCGCGCGAGGCGCTCGTCTCGTGCCAGCAGCACCGCCGCTTCACCTACGCGCAGTTCGACGCCGCCGTCGACGAGCTGGCGCGAGGACTGCTCGCGCGCGGACTCGCGGTCGGCGACCGGCTCGGCATCTGGGCGCCCAACCGCTTCGAGTGGACGCTCGTGCAGTACGCCACCGCGAAGCTCGGGGTGATCCTCGTCAATCTCAATCCCTCCTATGGCTCGTCGGAGGTCGCCTACGCGCTGCGACAGTCGGAGTGTCGCGCGCTCGTGGCCGCGCGCGGCTTCCGCGAAAGCGACTACGTCGCGGTGCTGGCAGAGGTGCGCTCGCAGATCCCCGCGCTGGAATGGACCGGGTGGCTCGACACGGGCGACTGGGACGATCTCATCGCCGGCGGCTCTGCCGTCCCGACGAGTGCCCTGCGCGAGCGCTCGGCGAGCCTGCGCCCGGACGACGCGATCAACATCCAGTACACGAGCGGCACCACCGGCTTCCCCAAGGGCGCCGTGCTGACGCACCGCAACATCCTCAACAACGGCTACCTCGTGGGCGAGGGGTGCCGTTACAGCGAGCGCGACCGCATCTGCATCCCGGTGCCGTTCTACCACTGCTTCGGCATGGTGATGGGGAATCTCGGAGCGACCACGCACGGCGCCTGCATGGTCATCCCGAGCGCCGGATTCGACGCGAGCTCAACCCTCGCCGCGATCGCGGACGAGGGCTGCACGTCGCTCTACGGCGTACCGACGATGTTCATCGCCGAGCTCGCCGATCCGCGCTTCGCCGAGTACGACCTCTCGTCGCTGCGCACCGGCATCATGGCGGGGTCGCCCTGCCCGGTGGAGGTCATGCGGCGCGTGGTCGGCGAGATGGGCATGGCGGAGGTGACGATCTGTTACGGCATGACGGAGACCTCGCCCGTCTCGACGCAAAGCTCGCCCGACGATCCCCTCGAGCTGCGCGTCTCCACCGTCGGCCGCGTCCACCCCCACCTCGAGATCAGGCTCGTGGACCCCTCGGGTGCGCTCGTCGAGCGCGGCGAGACGGGCGAGCTGTGCACGCGCGGCTACTCGGTGATGCGCGGATACTGGAACGACGACGCGCGCACCCGCGAGGTCATCGACGGCGAGGGCTTCATGCACACGGGCGATCTCGCCACGATGGACGAGCACGGGTACGTGAACATCGTCGGGCGCAGCAAGGACATGATCATCCGCGGCGGCGAGAACGTCTATCCGCGCGAGGTCGAGGAGCACCTCTTCGGGCACCCGGACGTCCAGGACGTCCAGGTGATCGGCATTCCCGACGAGCGGCTCGGCGAGGAGGTCATGGCGTGGGTCGTGCTGCGCCCGGGCGCCACGTCGACGGTCGACGATCTCGCCGCGCACTGCCAGGGCCGCATCGCCCGCTTCAAGATCCCGCGCCACTGGAAGCTCGTGGACGGGTTCCCGATGACGGTCACGGGGAAGGTGCAGAAGTTCCGCATGCGCGAGATCGCGATCGCCGAGCTCGGGCTCGAGCGCGCAGAGGCCACGCCCACGGCGTAGCTGCGACCACCGGCTGCTTCTGCGCGAGCGGTTGCTCTCCGGGCCTGCGGTTCGCGCTCTGATGTCGCCGTGCGCGGTCGGCGACTTGCAGCTCTGAGGAAAGCCGAGATCAAAGGCGCGATTGGTTACCCCGGGGCGTAGACGAACGTCGCGCGTCCGATCAACTCGCCGAAGCGCGGCGTGGCGCGCGCGGCTTCGAGCGCAGGCCAGACGAACCACACGTAGGTGCCTGGATCCAGCGCGCGCGCCGGAAGGTGATACCACGGCTGCGATGGCCAGGCGACCAACACCCGCTTGCCGCTGCGGAACAGTTGGACGTTGTAGTACGCAGCGCCCTTCGTCGGCTTCCAGGTGAGCAGGGGAGCGGCGCTCACGGAAGTCCCGCTGAGCGGGCGCAGGGGCACGAGCGATGCGAGCGACACGAAGCGTCGAGCCGCAGCCGAGACATTTCCGCTTCGGTCCCAGGCGAACAGCGCCAGGTAGCGCGTCTGCCCCGCGCTCAGGGTCAGCACGATCGAGGTGGCCAGGCCGCCGTAGACGACCGTTCCATCGGTCGCGTCGCGCGGCGGGCGCCGGGAATTCATAACGACGTCCACGCGCGCGAGGTCGGCTGCGAGCGGGTTCGCCCAGCGCACCGTCACCGGCACCCGCGTCACTCCCGGCTTCGAGCGCGGGAGACTCACGCTGAGCCTCGTCGGCGGAGTAGGAGCGAGCAGGTCAGCGGCGGCGGCTAGGCCAACGCTCGTCGGCGCCATGACCATCCCGCCGCCGATCGGCGCGATCGTTGGGCTGGGAGCGACGGCGATCGGGGCAAGCGTATCGACAATGACCGTCAGGCCCGGACTGTCCGCCGTGGAGGCGGCGTCAGTCACCTCGATGGAATAGCAGTACGTGCCGTCCGCGACCGCATCGGTGAAATCACTCGTCGTGGTGTCGGCGAAGGTCGCGATGGCACTGGCGGGACCGGCTGGAGACGCACACGGCCCGTCCGCCCGGAGAACCGCTTGGACGGACGCGAGAGTGCCGCCGTCGCCGCCGTGGCCATGCCCGTGACCATGACCGTGGCCTTCGCCGCCGCTCGCCGTCGTCGCCGGTGTCCAGTGGATGCTTACCGGGGAAGCGGACGGCAGACTCACGAGAACCGGTGCCTCGAGCGGCGCGGTCGCAGCAGATGCACTCGTAACCGGCAGCAGCACGCCGAAGATGACCAGCATGAGGCCGAAGCGTCTTGCCACGCGCGATTCCTTCTTCCCGCAGCTCTTGGGAGGCGTCAACCTAGCGCATTGGCATCGGCGAATCGAGCGCGCTCGCCGCACTCACCCCGATCTCCACCCCATCAGCTGCAACCGATCAGCTCGGTGCGTCCGGA
>JALYLC010000802.1 GCA_030774435.1 Actinomycetota bacterium | reverse complement strand
TGTCGATGAGCGAGCCGGGCGCATAGCGACAGGTCGCAAGCAGCTCGCGGCCTTGCCCGAGGACACGCATCGTGAGCGAGGACTCCACAGGGCGCCCTCCGGTCACGCTCAGTCGCACGGCGATGTCGCCCCCACGCCGCACCGGCGTTCGGGACAAGGGAAGGGTCGTCGTGACCGCGACGAGCGGCGTCACCGCTCCCTCCCCGGAGGGCGGCTCGGCGAGCACGTCCTCGAGCACGTCGCTGCGCCGCGCAATGTGCACGAAGAGCCCGAACACCACCAGCGTGGCGAGCAGCACGATCGCTGCACTCATGAACCAGCGCCTAGCCAAAATAGACCACGACCGTATTCAGCGCGTCCAGATCGACGATCGTCCACGCCGCCAGTACGACGAGGCCCACCACGACCGCCACGCGTTCTCCGAAGCGGCCGATGCCGGTCATGACGGCCACTGCTACGAGCGGATAGACCGGCAGGAAGTACCTGCCCTGGAGCAGTCGGTTGCCGCTCGAGAGCAGATACGTCGCTTCCGAGTAATGCAGCACGAGGAGGTATGCGAGCGACGCGATCGCGAGCGCGAGAACCCCGGTGCGACCCGAGCTCGCGCGCGCACGCCGGAAGATTCCGCCCGCGACCGCGATCGCGCCCGCGAAGAGCGTCGGGATCCACGCCAGCCTGTAAGCCCACAAGGGGAGCGGCGTAGTGAGCCACCCCAAGATGCCGATGCCCTCCTTGCCCCACATCCACGCGGCTGGCGGAGACGCAGGTGTGGCAGGTGGTACGACGACGTTCATGGGCGGCAGACGCGGGAGGTAGTACTGCCACAGGTACTCACCGTCGAATCGCAGCCGTTCGGCCAAGGAGACGCTGCCGGGCACCGCTATGCCGAAGAGTGACGAGGCGAACACCGCTCCGACGACGAGACCGATCAGGCTCGTGCCCGCCAGAAGTGCGACTCGCGTCCGGGCCCTCAGATCGCCGAGCGTCAGGATCGCGATGGTCAGGGCGACGGCAGCTGCTGCCGGGAGCCCGACCGGCTTCGTGAGCGCCGCCAGCGCCCCCCACGCGAGCACCGGGACCAGCGTTCGCCGGTCGAGCCGGCGGCGAACCCGCAACATCGCGTCGGCGAGTCCCGTGATGGCCACCACGAGCAGGATGTCGGGACTGAACACGGCGCTCTGCTGGGTCATGATCGGCGCCGATGTGGCGAGCGCTGCGGCGACGAGCGCCAGCCGGTTGCCGAGCCTGGCCGTGCGCGCGAGGCGATACGTGAGCACGACCACCAGCGCGCCCAGCAATGCGGACAGCAGGCGGATCGAATAGTCGCGTTCGGTGGCACGCGAGAGCCACGGCAGCTCGAAGAACGGCAGGGCGGCGACGTAGTAGGCCGGCGGGTAGTTGTTGGCGCCGAGCGACCCGGCGTTGTGCTGAGGCAGGCCGGCGGCCTCGCGTGGGAAATGCAGGTGATCGGCGCTCGCCGCGCCGAAAGGCCTCGGCGAGAGACGGAAGCGGAGATAGTTCAGGCCCGTGGCATTGAGGGAGGCGTTCACGGCCTCGGAATTGGCGGGCAGTGCGTTCTCGTGATCGAAGCGCATCAGCGTGTGATCCGCCGCGAGGCGCTCGACATAGGCGTAGTGCGAGGACTCGTCGGGTCCCTGCCAGGCCGGGAGTGCGACGACCCAGGCGATGTTGTGACAGAGCACTCCGAGCGTGAGGAGCAGCAGGGGGCGCGGGACGCGCAGCAATCGGGTCAACATGAGATCCAACCGGGTCAGGGCCCGCTGCGGGTGACGCAAGGCTAGTACGCGCCGCGCCCGCGCACGACCGCCAGCGGCGTGCGCGCGATGATCTCGATGTCGAGCCAGATCGACCAGTTTTCGACGTAGAAGAAGTCGAGGCGTACGAGGTCGTCGAAGTCGAGCTCGGAGCGGCCCGAGACCTGCCACAGGCCCGTGATCCCGGGGAGGACGCGGTAGCGGCCGCGGTGCCAGCTGTCGAGCAGCTCGTAGTCGCGGAGCGGCAGCGGGCGCGGCCCGACCAGGCTCATCTCGCCGCGCAGCACGTTCCAGAGCTGAGGCAGCTCGTCGATCGAGAAGCGCCGAAGAATGCGGCCGACCGGGGTCACGCGCGGGTCATCCCGCATCTTGAAGATGACGCCGCCGGCCTCGTTGTGCTCCTCCAGCTCGGGTTGGAGGTCGGCCGCGTCCTGCTGCATCGAGCGGAACTTGAGCATCGCGAACTCGCGCTCGCCGACGCCGATCCGGCGGTCGCGGTAGAGCGCCGGGCCCGGGCTCGTGAGGCGCACGATCAGCGCCACGATCAAGCCCGGGATGGCGAGGACGGCCACGAGCAGCGCCGCGACGACGATGTCGAACGCCCGCTTGAGCGCCCACTCGACGCCGGTCAGGACCGGCGGGCGCACCTCGAACAGCGGTACCGCCTGGCCCGGCACGAAGGTCGCGCGGTCGAGCAGCAAGGCCGTCGTGGTGGGCACGATGCGCAGGCGGCAGCCGTACGCGCGGCAGGTGTCGACGAGCGAGACGAGCTCCGCGGTGGGCAGCTCGAAGCCGGTCATGACGACGTCGTTGGGGCGGTGCTCGGCCACGATCTGCTCGAGGTCGGCCAGGGCGCCGAGCGCCGGCGAGTCGGGCAGCGCCTCGCCGCCCGCGTGCTCGCTGACGGTGCCGATCACGTCGATGTCGGGGCCGCGCCCGTCGCGCTTGAGCGTGCGCTCGAGCACCGACAGCTCGCCGAACGGCCCCACGAGCAGCGTGCGGCGGCGCATGCCGAACAGCCGCATCAGCTCGAGCGTGACGCTGTCGTAGCTCGCTCGCAGCAGTGGAACAAGGGTGGCCGCGAGCACGAACGTGACCCAGAAGATGCCGTAGAAGCTGTGGAACGTCATGCCGGCGACCGCGACCGCGTACACGCAGGTGATGATCGTCACGAGCGCGAGCGAGCGGATCACCGCATCCGCGCCCGGGCGTGCCTCGCGCTGGCGGTAGAGCCCGGCCCGGGCGAACACCAGCACGAGCACGAGCGCGATGAACTGGAGCCAGTTCGAGATCGCCGCCCAGGGCAGGCCGAACAGCACCTGCTCGCCGCGGTAGGCGTTGCGCAGCACGAGCGCCGCGTAGAGCGCGAGCGTGACGCCCGTGAGGTCGAGCAGCACCAGAACGACCGCCGACAGCACGCGGCGACCCCGACCGAACAGGACCAGCGCATCGAGGCCGGGGCGGCGGGCGCGCACGTCGTGCGGGGGAGGCGCCTCCGCGGAGCGAACGGTCGGGGATGCCACGTCCCGTCAGATGGTACGCCCCGGCGGGCAGGGGCGCCCCGGCGCGCCCGCTACGTCGTTGCGGCGACCGGGTAGACGACGACGCCCCCGACCGCCCGGCCCTTGTAGCCGAGGCTCTGCAACGCGGCCGACCAGGTCGCACCGCGCGCCTCGCTCACGACGATCCTCGTCGCGCCCGTCCGCCGCAGGAACGCGGGCAGCGTGCTGGCGAGATTGGCAGGCGGGTTGCCGTTTGCGGCATCCACGTCCTGGATGAACGGGTCCCTGGCGTAGCCGTCCGGCAGCTCCGGTGCGATGTAGCCACCGGCCAGTCGGATGTCGATGTGCGTCTCGGCCGCCCACAGCATCGAGGCGCCGTAGGCGCCCAGCGGCAGGGCCACGATCGTCTCGTCGTGGCGCAGCACGTGGCGGTAGCCGCCGTCGCGGAAGAACGGGGGATCGTCGAGCTTCGAATGCCAGATCGGCGAGTTGACGCTCGGCACGAGGAACGCCAGGCCGAGTGCCGCGATCCCCCAGCTCGCGATGCCCGTCGTCGGCAACGCCAGCCAGAGCGCCACGATCACCGCGACCGCCAGCCAGAGGTAGAGCGCGAAGCGCACGGGCAGCACGTTGTTGAGCAGCGGCAGCTTCACAGCCTCGCGCCAGGGCAGCTTGAGCGTCGACTGACCGGCGATCTGGAGGCTGGGGCCGAGCGCGAACAGCAGCGCGATGCCCGCGAAGGCGAGCAGGCTGCGCTTGGCGGCCCCGGCCGGCGCCCGCAGGGCGTAGAGACTGAGGAGCACGACGATCGGAACCCCCAGGTAGAGGCCCGACTCGGCCGCGTTCGCGAGGAACCGGTCTGCGACCGGCGCGAACGTCTGGTGCCCGAGGCGGGTCACCGCCGTCGGGATCAGGAGGTTGAGCGCATCGCCTGAGAAGAGGTAGGGCGAGCGGATCGAGTCAGGCCGGACGTCCTTGAACGCGTACCACAGGTAGGGCGCGAGAACGACGGCCGCGATCGCACTCGCCCCGACGGCCTCGGCGAGCAAGGCGCCGAGCCGGCGGCGCGCCTCCCGGTCGGCGAAGGCCAGCCAGGCCACGGCGCCGGCGCACGACATCACCGCGAGCATGAGCGCCGCCTCCGTCGAGCACAGCACCTGCACGACGCTCACGACCGCGAGCCAGGCCACGAAGCGCCGTCTCGAGAGGCCGCCGCGGTAGCGGCGGACGGCCAGCAGGAGCGCCCACGGCAACGGGAAGCTGAGCGTCAGGTGCAGGTGCGCGAGGGACTCGGCCAGCATGAAGCTCGAGAAGCCGAACAGGTACCCGCCGACCAGTGATGGCCCGAAGCGCCCGGTCAGCTCGCGGCAGAGCGTGAACGCGGCAAAGGCGGCGAGCGCGGGCGCACCCAGCATGAGCACGTTCCAGGCCGCGACCGGCCCGGCGAGCGCCGTCACCGGCCAGACCGCGAGGCTGGCGGCCGGCACCGCCGTCGCCCAGGTCAGGTTGTAGCCGTCCGGCACGTAGATCGCGTGCGTGACGAACGGGTTCGTGCCGGCTCCGATCGCGTGCGGCCACCAGCTGAGCGACCACATGAAGAGCGAGGGATCGTCGCCGAGGCACAGGCACTTGCGCGCCGGGTCCTGCACCACCTCCTGACCCCAGAAGATGATCGAGATCGCCAGGTAGCCGGCGAAGACCCCGAGACCGACGCCCGGCCGCAGTCGCCGCGCGGTCATCGCAATCGCCGTGCGCACGCGGGGATGCTACGGCCGCGAGCGCACCTCGCAGGGGTACACTCGGGCCGATGGGGCGCTGGCGCGAGGCCGCAACCGACGCGCTTGCCACGTTCGCCGCGTCCCGCGTGCTCGTGCTCGCCGTGCTGCTGGTGCCGCCGACGCGCGTGCACTCATACCTCACGACCTGGGACGCGGGCTTCTACCTCACCATCGCCCGCTGCGGCTACGACCCCGCCTGCGGGCCTCCCGTGTCGGCCGAGCTGCCTGCGTTCTTTCCGCTACAGCCGCTGGAAGCGCGAGCCGCCGGCGCCGTAGGGATCTCGCAGGCCTGGGGAGGGGCGGCGCTCGCCGCGCTCGCAAGCCTCGCCGCTCTGGTGCTCCTGCACCGGCTGTGCCGCGAGTTCGGGGGACGCCGCGTGGCGGTGCTCGCCTGCGCTGCCGTCTCCTTCTTCCCGTTCTCGTACGTGCTCAGCACGAACTACTCGGAAGGGCTCTTCCTGCTGGCCTCGATCGGAGCCTTCGCCGCCGCGCGCTCGAATCGCCCCGCCCTCGCCTTCGC
>JALYLC010000801.1 GCA_030774435.1 Actinomycetota bacterium | reverse complement strand
CTCAGCGTGCTCGAGAACCTGTTGCTCGGGGAAGGCAGCGGCGTGCGGCTGGACACGGCCGCCGCCGAGGCGCGGCTGGCCGAACTCGCCGCCACGCTCGCGGTGGCGGTCGACCCGGGCGCGCGCACGGGTCACCTCTCGCTCGGCGAGCAGCAGCAGGTCGAGATCATCAAGGCGCTCTGGCGCGGCTCCAACGTCCTGATCCTCGACGAGCCGACGTCGATGCTGACGCCCGAGGGCGTCGCGGAGCTCCAGAAGGTGCTCGTCCGGCTCAAGGGGGCCGGCGTCGCCATCATCTTCATAACGCACAAGCTGCACGAGGCGACCTCGATCGGTGACCGCGTCACGATCCTCAAGCAGGGGCGTGTCGTCGGCAGCCTGGCCGAGGGCGAGCTGCGCTCGCGCACGCCCGAGGAGCTGCAAGCCGAGATCGTGCGCATCATGTTCGGCGAGGAGGCCGGCGGTGACGCTCCCATCGCCGAGCTCGAGGGCGCCCTGCCGGTGCGGCAGAAGGCGGCGCACGTGTCCGGGGACGTCCTGCTGGAGCTCGCCGGCGTCGCGGCCGGCGGCGACGGGATCTCGCCGGGGATCGAGGGCGTCTCGCTCGTCCTGCACCAGGGCGAGATCCTGGGCGTGGCCGGAGTGGACGGCAACGGCCAGCGCGAGCTCGCCGAGGTCGTCGCCGGGCAGCGCCGCACCACGGCCGGCGACGTCCGGCTCTTCGGCGCGCCGATCGGGAAGCTCGACGTGCGGGCACGCCAGAAGCTCGGGCTGCGCTACGTCACCGACGACCGGCTCGGCGAGGGCATCGTCGGCTCGCTCGGCGTGGGACTCAACCTCGTGCTCAAGCGCATCGGCCAGCGGCCCTTCTGGAGGCGCGGGCGCATCCAGCGTGCCGAGATCGAACGCGAGGGACGGGCGCTCGTGGCGCAGTTCGACGTGCGGACGCCGAGCGTCGCGACCCGTGCGGGCACGCTCTCCGGCGGCAACATCCAGAAGGTGCTGCTCGCGCGCGAGCTCTCGTCCGATCCGAAGGTCGTCGTCTTCAACAAGCCCACCTACGGCCTCGACATCCGGACGACCCTGGCGGTGCGCGAACGCATTCAGGAGCTCGCGGCGGGCGGCGTGGCGTCGCTCGTGATCTCCACCGATCTCGAGGAGCTGCTCGGCCTCTGCGACCGCATCGCCGTGCTCTACCAGGGGCGGCTCGTCGGCACGTTCGACAACGGCCCCGGCGCCGCCGAGCGCATCGGCGAGCTGATGGTCGGGAGCAGGGCGGCGTGACGGACATCGCGACCACTGTCCCCGACGCGCCGGAGAGCGTCCGGGCCACGGCCCCGCTCGCCGGCATCGCGGACATGCTGATCCGCTCGATCCTCCCGCTGCTGCTCGCGCTCGTCGCGGGCGGCGCGCTGGTCGCGGCGCTGGGGCACAACCCGTTCAGCTTCTACCTCGACATCTACCGCGGCGGCATCGAGCTCGACGCCTGGCAGGACAGCCTCATGCGAGCCGCCACGCTCGTCCCGATCGCGCTCGGCCTGATCGTCGTCTTCCGCGCAAACATCTGGAACCTCGGCTACCAGGGACAGTTCCTGCTCTCGGCCGCGATGGTGGCCGGTCTCGGGCCGCACCTCGAGCGGCACCTCTCGGCGACGATGACGTTGATCGTCCTCTTCCTCGTCGCGGGCGCCACCGGCGCCGCGTGGACGCTGATCCCGGCGATCCTCAAGGCCTGGTACCAGACGAACGAGATCATCACGACGCTGATGATGACGTTCATCGGCATCAGCCTTTCGGCCATCCTCGTCAAGGGGCCGTTTCAGGACTTCTCGACCAACGTGCCAGAGACGTTGCCCCTGCCGCTCGACGACATGCTGCCCACGATTCCCGGCACGCGGACGCACGTCGGCGTGGTGATCGCGGCCGTGCTCGTGCTGGTGGTGCACTACACGACCACGCGCACGTCGTTCGGCCTCAAGCTGCAGGTGCTCGGAGCCAACCCGCGCGCCGCGGTACACGTGGGCCTCGATCCGAAGCGCGTGATCCTGAGCGCCTTCATCTGCAGCGGCGCGTTGGTCGGAGTTGCCGCCGCGGTCGAGATACTGGGCATCTGGGGCTACATGCGCGCCGACTTCAACCCGGCCTATGGCGACGCCGTGATCCCGTTCGTCTTCCTCGCGCGGCTCAATGCGCTCGCGGTCGTCCCGTTCATCCTCTTCTACTCCGTGCTCTCGATCGGCGGCGACCTCGCCGCGCAGGACTCCGGCCTGCCGGTCGACTTCCTGCTCGTGATCGTCGGCCTCACCTTGCTCTTCATGGTCTTCATCGAGTACCTCGGCCGCAATCGCGAAATGGGACGCACCTATGTGACGCCCGGCCTCCGCGACAGTCTTCGCTTCAGGAAGCCGAAGTGATCGCGCTCCCCGTCGCCTCGATCTTCACCCAGGCGTTCCTGACGTCGCTCGTCGCCGGCGGCCTGCTGGCCGGCGTGCCGCTCATGTTCACCGCGCTCGGCGAGCAGATCTCCGAGGCCTCGGGCGTGCTCAACATCGGGCTCGAGGGGATGATGCTGACGGGCGCCTACGCGGGCTTCGTCGGTGCCTACTACGGCGGGCACGACTGGCTCGGCTACCTCACGGCGATCGGCGGCGGCGTGCTCGTGTCGCTGATCATGGTCGTCTTCTGCGTCCGCCTGCTGCTCGACCAGATCGTCGTCGGCATCGCGATCACGCTGGCGGCGGAGGGCGCGACGAGCGTGCTGCAGGGGGCCGAGTTCGGCAAGTCGTATCCACGCCTGCCGGCAGCGCCCACCGTGTCCATTCCGCTGCTGGACCGCATCCCGATCTTCGGAGAAAGCCTCTTCCAGCAGCCGCTCGTGGTCTACCTCGGATTCGGGCTGATCGCGCTCACTGCCTGGCTTCTGCGAAACTCGAGGCCGGGCCTGAACGTGCGCGCCGCCGGCCAGCGGCCGCAGGCGCTCGACGCCGCCGGCGTGAGCGTCGTCACGACGCGGAGCCTGGCCGTCATGACGACCGGCGCGCTCGCCGGGCTCGGCGGCGGCTACCTGGCGATCGCGGGCGCCGGCATCTTCGTGCCCTTCATGACGCAGGGCCAGGGCTACATCGCGATCGTGATCTGCATGCTCGCCCGCGGCCGTCCGCTGTGGGTGCTGATCGGGGCGTTCATCTTCGGCATGTCGCTGCAGCTCGCGACGGCGCTGCAGATCGCGGGCGTCGACATCTCGACGGACGTGATCAACATGATCCCGTTCGTCGCGGTGATCCTCTCGCTCATCCTGTTCGCGCGAGGCGACTTCCTGCCGCCCGCGCTCGCACAGCCGTACGTCAGGGGGGCGCGTTGAGAACCTCTAACCCCGGAAGGGAAGACCATGCGAGATCCCGACTTCACGCTCACCGCCGGCCCGACGGCCTCGTCGCCGCGCGTGCTCGCGGCCCTCGGCTCGCCCATGCTCTACGACTACGACCCGGTCTTCCTCGACCGCTTCCGCAGTCTCGAGACGAAGGTCGCGGCGCTCTTCCAGACCTCCGGCGACATCATCCTCATGCAGGGCGAGGCCGTGCTCGGGCTCGAGGCTGCGGCGCGGGCCGTCACCCGGCCAGGGATGACGGCGATCAACTGCGTCTCGGGCGTCTACGGAAAGTGGTTCGGCCTCTGGCTCGCCGAATACGGAGCGACGGTCGTCGAGGTCGAGGTGCCGTATGACGCGCAAGTCGAGCCAGAGATGGTCGAACGCGCATTCACCGAGCACCCGGAGGCGGAGCTCCTCGCCGTCGTGCATTCGGAGACGCCATCGGGAACGATGAACCCCGTCGCCGAGATCGGCCCGATCGCCAAGCGCCACGGGGCGCTCGTGATCGCGGACGTGGTCTCGTCGCTGGGCTGCGACACGCTGCGGCCCGACGAGTGGGGCCTCGACATCTGCGTCGCTGGTCCACAGAAGTGCCTTGCCGGGCCTCCCGGCATGTCGCTGGTGTCCGTGAGCGACGACGCGTGGGCGCGCATCCGCGCGAACCCCGGGGCGCCGCGGGGCTCGTTCCTCTCGCTGCTCGACTGGAAGGACACCTGGATCGACGGCGGCCGTACGTCGTTCCCGTACACACCGTCGGTCGCCGACGTGAACGGCGTCGGCGCGGCCTGCGACGAGGCACTCGAGATCGGGATCGATGGCGTCGTCGCGCTGCACGTCGCCGCGGGCCGGGCCTGCCGCGCCGGCGTGCGCGCGATGGGGCTCGAGCTCTGGGCGCGCAGCGAGGAGATCTGCACGAACTGCGTCACCGCCGTGCGCACGCCGGACGGGGTCGAAACGCTCGCCCTGCTCGCGCACGTGCGCGAGCGCTACGGCGTCATGCTGTCCCCCGGGTACGGCGAGATCAAGGAGAAGCTCGTGCGGCTCGGCCACATGGGGCCTGCAGCACGCTCGCTCAACCCCGTCGTCGCGCTGGCCGCGCTCGGGCGAGGGCTCGCCGACCTCGGCGCGCGCCCAGACATCGGCGCAGGCGTCGACGCGGCGCTGCAAGTGCTCTCGCAGGCGAAGGCGCCCGTGTGACGCTGCCCGCATTCGACCTGCACCGCGCATCGTCGGTCGAGGACGCGACCGACCTGCTCGGCCGCTTCGGCGACGACGCCATCCCCATCGCGGGTGGCACGGAGCTGCTGCTCCTGCTCAAGCTCGGCTTCGGCGCGTACGGCCACCTCGTGGACCTGCGCGGAATTCCGGAGCTGACCGGAATCAGCTTCGAGGATGGCGTCGTAGAGATCGGCGCCGCGGTGACACACCGCGAGATCGAGCGCTCGGAGGTTGTACGGGAGCGCATTCCGGCGCTCGCGGAGATGGAACGATCGGTCGCGAACATCCGCGTGCGGACGGCGGGCACGCTCGGCGGCAACCTGTGCTTCAGCGACCCTCACTCGGACCCGGCGACATTCCTCATCGCAGCGGGCGCCGCAGCGGTCGTCCGCAGGGGCGGCGAGTCTCCGCGCCTCCTGGCGCTGGAGGCATTCCTGCGCGGCCCCTACGAAACCGCACTGGCAGAAGGCGACCTGCTCATCTCGGTGCGCGTGCCCGCGACGCCCACAGGGACCGGCATCGCACACCGCAAGCTGGCCTTTCGCGAGCGGCCCGCCGCGACCGTCGCCGTCTGGGTCCGCGCGGTCGAGGGAAGCGTCGAGGAGGCGAGAATCGCCGTCGGCTCGGTGGGCCCCGAAGCGGTGCGGGCCCGCGAGGCGGAGTCGCTCCTGATCGACGGCACCTCCCCCCAGGAGGTCGCGGCTGCGGCAGCAGAGGCTTGCCGGGCGGTGGACGATGCCGATGGCTCCGAGGAGTACAAGCGCCAGCTCATCCGCGTCCTGACCGGGCGCGCAGTCTCCGAGGCGCTTCAGCGGGCCGGGGCCCCGTAGATCTCGTCGCTCAAGATCGCCGTGAGCTGCGAGATGCCCGCTCCGTAGGGGTGACTTGCGACTGGGCAGAGCTCGGCGACGTTCTCCAAGCGCGTGCGCAGGGGCGAGGCAGGCAGTCGTCCCTCCGCAAGGAAGAGCTGCGTCGCCGTCGCGAGCAGCAGCGCCAAGCAGGAGTCGAGGGCGCGACCGGCAACCTCGCTGCGCCGCCAGGCGAGGAAGGCGGGCGCGCCCACGTCATTCTGGCCCGCTCCGCTGCGCGGCAGGAGCGCAGGCTGCGCGGCCGCTGCGGCCTCCTCCGACCATCCGGTCGCGACCATCAGGAGGAGGCTGAGGAACTCCTCGACGGCCTGGGACTGCTGCTTGCCCGGGCCCGTCCAGAGTGCCTCGACGTGACGCTCCACCAGGCGGCACAAGTCCGCATAGACGACCGTGAGCGCATGCAGCATCTGCGGAGCGGCGCCGTTGTGATACCCGCCTGTGCTGAAGACGCGCCCACGCGGGTATGCCGGCGAGGGCATCAGGAAGACCGGGTTGTCGGTGACTGACGACAGGGACGAGCTCGCACCTCGCTGCGCGTCGGCGAGCGCTCGCTCGGCCTGCCCGAGAATCCGCGGGAGGATGCGAAAGCTGACGGGCGCCTGATGAGCGGCCCGCTCGCTGCTCGCGCCCTCGAGGCATGACCCCAACCTGCGCAGAGCCGCCGCTTCGCCATCATCGCCCCAGAGGCCGGCAAGCTCGTGGTCGTAGGCCTCCAATGGCGCCGCGAACGCTTCGATCGAGAGGGCGAAGGCTTCGTACGCAACGGCTATCCGCCCGCAGGCGGCCAGCGCTGCGTCGGCCAGCAGCGCGGCGGCACACGGCGAGCCGTTGACGAGCGCGAGTCCCTCCTTCGCCTCCAGGCCCAGCCGCATCGCGAGCTTGTTGAAGAGGTGTCCGAGGGCCAGGATCTCGCCCGAGCCTCCGTTGCCTTGGGCCGGAACGCTGGGAGGTTCGGCCTCGTCGAGCACCCCGGCCACCGCCCGGGCCACCTCTGGACGCACCGCCGCGTGGCCGTCGACGAGGTTCGCGAGCCTCGCAAAGACGATCCCACGAACGACGCGCACCGGGAGATCCTCGCCGAACGAGACGCCGCGATCGCTCGCGATCGTCGCCTGCTCCGCTCGCTCGCCGGGAGTCAGCGTCGTCCCGGCACGATCGCCGAAACCGCTCGTGACGCCGTACACCGTCACGGAGCCGTCGTCGAGCAGGGACAGGAACGCCTTGCGCGCTTCCGCCATGCGCGTCGCGACCGTCGCTTCGAGGGCGATGGATTCTCCCTCCCAGGCAACGCGCCGGAACGCGGCCAGGCTGAGATCGTGCCGGCTACCGATTGTGACCGTCACAGGCCCCACGCCCTCCCAAGCCGCGTTCTCTCATGAAGCGTTGGAGTTTCGCAGGCTCTCCCAGGCATCGCCTCGCGAACGAGAGGACAGGAGGATGACTCTGCATATAAAGGGGTCAGACCCCTTTATATGCAGCGAGCCGTCGACTCATCCTCTGCGGCCCGCTAGCCGGCGAGTGCGGCCGCAAGGTCGCGGCGGCCGGTGACACCGAGCTTGCGGAATGCGCGCGAGAGGTGTACTTCGACCGTCTTCGGTGTCACGAAGAGCGTCTGGGCGATCTCGCGGTTCGTGGCCCCGAGCGCGGCGAGCTCGGTCGCGCGCCGTCCGCTGGGGGTGAGCGCGGCGCGATCGGCGAGAGCGTCGGCGGCGCCGGCTTGCGCACGCTCCAGCGCACGTG
>JALYLC010000800.1 GCA_030774435.1 Actinomycetota bacterium | reverse complement strand
CGCACGACCCGGCCGCCACCGTCGAGGACGAGCGCGGCCAGCGGCTCACCCGCGGTCACGGCGATCACGTCGGCGCCGCGCTCGAGCGCGATGCGCGCCGCCGCAAGCGTCTCTGCGGTCGCGCCGCTGTAGGAGACCGGCAGCACCAGATCTCCCTCGCCCACCCAGCCGGGCAGCGTGGCCGCGCGGTTCACAGAGACCGGCACGCGTGCGGAATCGCGCCAGAGGGCCTCCGCGAGGCTGCCGCCGATGGCCGATCCGCCCAGCGCGCTGATCGTCGCCGCCGACGGCGGCTCGGCACGCGCGGCACCCAGCGCCGCATGCCCGGCGGCGTACCCCTCGCGCATCTGCGGACCGAGCCGGCCGATCAGCGCGAACATCTCCTCGTAGCGGCTCACGGGCCACCCTCCACTCCGATGCGGGCACCCTCCGGGAACACGCGCTCGCCTGCGGCGACGCTCGCACCGGGCGGGATCGAGACGCCGGGGCCGATCACGGCGCCCGACGCGATGTGGGCGCCCGCGCCGATCTGCGCGCGCGGGCCGATGATGGCGTTCTCGACGATCGCGCCTTCCCCCACGCTCGCGCGCTCCTGTACGACAGCGCCAAGCAGCCGCGCGCGAGCCTCGATCTGGGCGTCCGCCGCCACGGAACTGCCGGGGCCGACGTGCGCACCCGCGGCCACAGTCGCTCCGCCCGCGACCTGGCACGACAGCTCGAGCACGGCGTCCGGTGAGATCGTCGCGTTCTCGTCGACCCAGCGCCCGTCCACCGGCGAGCCGATCAGCTGGGAGCGGATGCGACCGGCCAGCAGGTCGTGGTGGGCCGCGATGTAGCTCTCCGGCGTGCCGACGTCGGACCAGTAGCCGCTCTGGGGCAGGGCGAACAGCCGACCGCCCACCAGGGACGGGAACGTCTCGCGCTCGATCGAGACTGGGCGGCCGTCGTCGATCAGGTCGAGCACGGCCGCCTCGAGCACGTAGGCGCCGGCGTTGATCAGATTCGTGTCGATCTCCTCTGGCTGGGGCTTTTCGAGGAAGCCGAGCACGCGGCCCTCGCCGTCGGCGCGCACGAGGCCATAGCGGCTCGGGTCGGCCACGGGGGCGAGCGCGATCGTCGCCACGGCAGCGCGATCGCGATGGAGAGCCACCAGATCTGCCAGCGGGGCGTCCGCGAGCACGTCGCCGTTGAGCGCGAGGAACGTCTCGGACACCCGCCCGCGCGCCGCATGCCGGATGCCGCCGGCAGTGCCCATCGGTCGTGGCTCGACCACGTACTCGAGCGCGAGTCCGAGTGCCCGCTCGCCGAAGCAGGCCTGGATCGGGTCCGGCAGGTAGCCGCAACCGAAGATCACGCGCGTCACGCCCGCCTCGGCGAGCCGTTCCAGCACGTAGGCCAGCAGGGGCCGGCCCACGAGCGGCAGCACCGGCTTCGGCCGCTCCAGGGTCAGCGGCCGCAGCCGCGTGCCCTCCCCTCCGACGAGCACGACGGCGTCCACGTTCTGACTCTAGCCGTGCTGCCCGGGTCTACTCGCCACGCCCGACGCCCTCGTAGGCGAAGCCGGCGGCGCGCACGGCGAACTGATCGAGCTGATTGCGGCCGTCGATCACGAGCGGCGTCCGCATGAGCGCGAGCAGCGTGCCGTCGCCGAAGGGTGCCACGAACTCGGGCCATTCCGTGACGATCACGACGGCATCTGCTCCACGGGCAGCCGCCAGCGCGCTGTCGGCGAGCTCGATGCCCCTCGGCAGGAGCGCGGCAGCGTCGCGGGACGACACGATCGGGTCGTAGCCGGACACCTCGGCGCCCTCGGCCACCAGCCGGGCGGCGAGCACGACGCTGGAGGCTTCGCGCATGTCGTCGGTGTCGGGCTTGAAGGCCAGGCCCCAGAGTGCGATGCGCCGGTCGCGCAGCGAGCCCAGATGGCGCTTGAGCTTGGCGACGGCGCGGCGCTTCTGCAGCTCGTTGACCTCGATCACGGCGCTCAGGAGCTGGAAGTGGTAGCCGCTGTTGCCCGCCAGCTGCTTGAGCGCGGCGACGTCCTTCGGGAAGCAGGATCCGCCGAAGCCGAGGCCGGCCCGCAGGAAGCTCGCGCCGATCCTGGCATCCAGCCCCATGCCGCGCGCGACCTGGTCGACGTTCGCGCCGACCTCCTCGCACACGTTCGCGATCTCGTTGATGAAGGAGATCTTGGTCGCCAGGAACGCGTTCGAGGCGTGCTTGATCATCTCGGCCGAGGTGACATCCGTGATCAGCTCGGAGCCGCCGAAGGCCCGGTAGAGGACCGCGACGCGCTCGCCCACGTCCGCGTCGTCCGCCCCCACGACCACGCGGTCGGGATGCTGGAAGTCGTCGATCGCCGAGCCCTCGCGCAGGAACTCCGGGTTCGAGGCGTAGGCGACGCCGTGCAGCCCGCGGTCGTCGAGCGTGCGGCGCAAACGCGCCCCCGTCCCCGGCGGAACGGTCGACTTCATGACCAGCACGGTGTCCGCGGTCCCGGAGGGAATGGCCTCGAGCACGGACTCGACGCTGCTCAGATCGGCGTCGCCGGAGGCGCTCGGCGGCGTGTCGACGCACACGAAGGCGATGTCGGCGCTCGCGAACAGCTCCGCCGCAGACGACGTGAACACCAGCCGCTCCCGGGATTCGGCAAGCGCTTCCTCCATCCCGGGCTCGTGAATCGGCGCCTGGCCGGCGCGCAGCCGCTCCAGCTTCGCCTCGTCGATGTCGAGGCAGACGACGTCGTAGCCCGCACGCGCGAAACAGGCCGCGGTCACGAGGCCGACGTAGCCGACGCCGATCACGCCCAGCCTCGCCCTGTTCACGCTGCCCGCCCCTGCGTCGAGCATCACGCCGGCGCCCGATGCGCCGGGACCATGCTTCTCGCGATCGCGATCATCGTCTCGGGCGAGAGATGGTCGTCGAGCGAGTTGTCGATCCAGACGACGACTCCACCGGCGGCCTTGCAGGGCTGCCCGCCGTAGAACACGGCGATCCGGTGGATGGCCGAGCCGTTGGTGTAGACGCGCACCTGGTGGTTGTTCCAGCAGACCTGGCGCGTCGCCTGGTCGAGGATCGGCGCGTCCGTCCAGGTCGTGTAGCGCAGCCCCCAGGCGTTGGACGAACTGGTGCCGGTGCTCGCGTCGACGGCGAGGGCCTTCCCGTGCTTGCCCAGCGGATACACGCGGAACGCGTTGGAGTCGCGCTCGATGGCCTCGCTGTAGGAGGACCCGAGCGGCACCTTCGACGGATACAGGAGCTTGAAGCCGACCTTCTTCTGGTAGATGAAGAAGTCGCCGGGGTCGGACGCCGAGGCCGCCTGCACGAGCGGGCGCTCGACCGGCGGAGCGGCCTGCTTGGCCGCCACGCTCGGCGGTGGCGTCACGCCCGAGAACGCGCTGCCGATCGCAACCACGACGTCCGCATCGAGCCCGAAGTCGCTCATCGCGGCGGGCAGGCGCACCGACGCGGTCGTGTCGCCGAGCGACCGCCGCAGCTTCTCCGCCGAGAGGTGCGCGCGAGCGTTCGTGTAGTAGACGTGGGTCGAGAAGAGGTTCGTCTGCGGGAGGGTGCCGCCGACGCTCGTGCGCGGCCAGCCGGCCTTCTGGAGCTCGACCTTGGCCTGGGTCGCCACGCTTTGCACGCCCGAGCCGTTGACCGTGACGACGCGCAGCTTGGCCGGCGGGATCGGCTTCGGGCCCTTGAGCTTCTTCTTGGCCGGCTTCTTCGCCCCGCCCACGACCTTGCCGCCGATGCGGCTCGCGACCGCCTGCGACACGGCCGGGTTGGGGTTCTGGAACTCGCTGACCGCCGACTGGATCGTCTGCTGCGTCACCTGCACCACGGACGCGCCGTTCGACAGCGTCGGCGTGGAGCCGGTCAGGCGCACCTGCACCATGTTGCCGCGCGGGATCTCGGCGAGCAGCTTCACGTAACTCAGGATCGTCCTCGGGCCCACCGACTGGCCCTTGGCGGAACCGCGCACCTTGAGGTCGTTGGGAAGCGTGTCGAGCAGGCTGAAGAGGTTCGTGCCCGCCGACCACACGTCGAGCCGGCGCTTGAACTCGCGCACGAAGGCCTGCTGGCGCGCCGTGCGGATGAAGTCGGAGTCGAGATGCCGGTAGCGGACGTACTGCAGGGCCTGCGCGCCGTAGAGCTTCTGGTAGCCGGGCTGCAGGTCGATCGCGGAATAGTTGCCGGCGCTGTTGTTGGCGTGGTAATAGCGCCGGTCGACGTCGATGTAGACGCCGTGGAAGATGTCCACCGTCTTGCGGAAGAGGTGGAAGTTGACCGGTACGTAGTAGTTGATCTTGACGCCGAGCACCTGGCTAACGGTCTGGATCGCGAGCGGCGCACCGCCGTAGGCGTAGGCGTCGTTGATCTTGCGCATGCCCATCCCGGGGACGTTGACGTACATGTCGCGCGGCAGGGAGAGCAGCGAGAGGATCTTCGTCTTCGGGTCGACTCGGATCAGCATGAGCGTGTCCGAATGGCCGCGGGAGTTGCCCGAGCCGTAGCGCTTGTCGTAGCCCAACACGAGTGCGACGGCCGGCTGCGACGCAGCGTCGACGACCGGCGCGAGCACCTTGTCGGCCGCCTTGAGGTTCGGGTCGTTCGTGGTCGTGATGCGCTCGAGCCGATTCCAGACGTAGTAGGCGACGGCTCCGCCGACCGTCACGCCACTCATCAGCACGACCGCGAGCGTCCAGCGCAGGATGCGCCAGAACGTCCAGTGCTTGTGCGGGCGCCGTGCCGTGTAGACGTTGATCGGCGAAGGCGGCCGGAACATGCCGCCGTCAAACGTCCCCGCACTCACGCGCAGGCCTCCCCGCACCGTCGCGGGAGCGTGACGGAGTACGCGTGCTGGAGCTCTGGGAAACGGAAATCCACCATGCGGAGCGCAGGTCGAGGTGCGACGCGCGGCTCGGGCAAGTCTAGAGCATGATCCGGCCGCTGCCCGACGCCAGCGGGCGCGCGGCATGTCACGCTGAGGTCATCGGCAGCGCTCATCACCCCGGCCCACCCACATGAGCGCTCCGCTCGCCGACGCCCTGCGCCGCCTCGGGCTGCCGCTCGACGAGACCATCGACGACGGCGAGCTGGGCGACGCCTATCGCCGCGCAGCGCGAGAAAACCACCCCGACGGAGCCCCCGACTCGGAGCGCGAGCAGCGAGGCGAGACGATGCGTGCGATCAACGCCGCGCGCGACCTCGTGCGCCAGTCGCTCCAGCTGCTCTCCGAGCGTGCCTATACCGAGCTCAGCGAGCGGGAGAACGGCAGCCCCGCCCCCGCCTGGTGGGAAGACGCGATCTTCGAGGATCCCTCCGGGCTGGGCGTCCGCTGGAACCCCGGCGCGGTGCGCATTCCCTGGCGCCAGCGCTTCGACCAGGCCCGGCTCGCACTCTGCATCGCCGTCGGCGACAGCGTCACCGTCGAGCACGACGGGATGCTCGCGCTCGCTCGCGTCGAGGCCTTCGACAGCTCGGTGCGCGTCAGCCGCCGCACCGCCTGGGGCGGGCTCCCGATCGAGCTGCGCCGCATCGGCGTCGAGGTCCGCTTCCCGGACGGCTCGGTCTCGACCGTCGACGCCGCCGACGTTCGGGCCGCCGGCTGGCACTGCCCGGTGTGCGGGCGCACGAGCACGCTCGGCGAGCCGCGCGAACGGCCCTGCCCGCGCTGCATCCGCCGCTCGCGCATCGACTACGAGCGCTGGGACGACCTCGGCCGCCGCTGGCGCCGGCTACGCCGCCGGCTGCGCGACCTCGACCGCGTGGCCACGACCTTCTCGCCGCGCCGTTCCCCCGCCTTCCGCGACGTCGACGACGGCCTGGCGGACGCCCGCCGGCGCGTCGAGTCGCTGAGCGCGACGATCGCCGCGCTGGACGCGGCGCTGGCGTCGGCCGAGGCGGGTGTCGCCGAAGCCGAGCTGCGCGTAGCCCGCACGCGCACGC
>JALYLC010000799.1 GCA_030774435.1 Actinomycetota bacterium | reverse complement strand
GGCCCAAGCGATGTCGCTGCTCCACCTGGCGCAGGTGGAGCGCCTGCGCGGCGACCGCGCCGCCGCGAAGGCCTGTGCCGAGCAGGCGCTCGCGGTCGCCGAGCACCTCGGCCACCGCGGGCTCATGGCACGCGCTCGTCATCAGCTCGCGCGCGTCGCCGCCGCCCGCGGCGACTGGGCCGCCGCCGAGCACCTGGCGCACGAGGCGCTCGGAGACCAGGCCGAGCGCGGCGACCACCTCGACATTCCCGACTCACTCGACGCCCTCGCCGACGTCGCGGCCGGAGTGGAGAGCCACCAGGAGTCCGCGCGCCTGCTGGGCGCCGCCGGCCGCGCGCGGTCCGATCTCGGGCTTGCGCGCTGGCAGACCGAGCAGGAGCGCGCCGAAGCGCTCACGCAGCGGCTGCGTGAGGCGCTCGGCGACGACGCACTGACGGCCGCTTGCGTCGAAGGCGAAGCACTGTCGCTCGACGAGGCAATCGCCTACGTGCGCCGCGCCCGCGGGACGCGGAAGCGGCCGTCCGGCGGCTGGCAGAGCCTCACGCCGACCGAGCTCGAGATCGTCCGCCACGCCGCCGCCGGCCTGACGAACCCGGAGATCGGTGAGCGCATGTTCATCTCCCGCGGGACGGTGAAGGTCCACCTCTCGCACATCTACGCCAAGCTCGGGCTGCGCAACCGCTCCGAGGTCGCGGCAGAGGCGATGCGCCGGCAGTCCGCCGAGCACAGCTGAACGATCCGCCGCCCGAGAAGGACAGATCCCGAGCCTGCGGCTGCCCGCCTCGCCGCGGACTGCGCCGTTCTCCTCCCCGACCGCGTACTCGGGATCCGCCCGCGCTTCGTCGAGGGGTGCGCCCCCGGTGCCCTCCGCCCTCGCCAAGAGCGCCAAAGATAGATCTGGCCACCCTCGGGCCCGCGGATATGCCATCTGGCAGATGTAGCGGGCGCGGCCAAGACGTAGCTTCGTGAGCGCGGCGTTTCGATGGATCGGAGGAGCGCCATGTCCGACAACCTGGAGGTGTGCAATGAGCGATACGTTCGCTGGAACGGTAAGCCCGGCGGCGCTCCGTCCGCGAAAGGCAACGGCGGCGGACCTGCCGGACGTCAATGACACGCTGGCCCTCGCGTTCTACGACGACCCGGTTGCGACGTGGATCATCGACGACGGGCCGAGACGGCAGCAGCTCCTGCCGGGCTTCTTTGGAGCCATCGCGGAGTCCTACCTTGCCTATAACGAGACCTACTCGGTCGACGAGGGGGTCTCGGCGGCCGTCTGGGCGCCGCCGGGGGCCGAGGACGACGAGGAGCTCCCGACCGTGGTCGGCGAGGTCGTGGAGGAATACGCGGAGCGGCTGTTCGAGATCCTCGGGCTCATGGAGGAGAAGCACCCGGTGGAGCCGCACTACTACCTCTTCCTACTCGGCACGAGGCCGGAATGGCAAGGGCGGGGGCTCGGGTCGTCGGTCATGGCCCCGGTGCTCCAGACGTGCGATCGGGACCGCGTGCCGGCGTATCTCGAGGCCTCGAGCGAGCGCAACAAGCAGCTCTACCTTCGGCACGGCTTCGAAGTGACCGACGAGATCCAACTCCCTGGCGGACCAAGCCTGTGGCCCATGTGGCGGTCGCCCAAGTAGCAAGCACGGTCGTGGCAGCCGGAGCCCGAGGCGGCGCCGGCCGCCGTTCCCGCCGGCGCACGTTTATCCCCCGCCGGGTGAGACACGAGTGTCGGGCCGCACTTCCGGTGTGCGCCAAGAGCGGGTGCGAAACAACGCCCGCGCCCACGACCGCTCTGACGACATATGGCATCGTGCGCGGACACCCGCGCGCTTCCGGAATGGTGGGAAACCAGTCACGTTGGGCCAGACTTCTGCTCCCGGTCAGAGCAGAAGCCCGGCCGAGCCCATGCCTCGGTATCGCTGCGGACGACATGCGGTCGTCAGCCTTGGCGTCGGTCGCGTCTCGCAACTGCTGTAAATAGCCGGGCTCGTCAAGGGCACGGCGTAGGTTCCCTCAAGTCCTGACAAGACCAAGAAGGGAGACCTACGCCGTGAGACGCACCGTACCGCCGTCGGCGGAGATCGAGGAGCAGATCGACCGGCTGCTTGCCGTGGGTGTCGGCGAGAATCCGCGCGAGTCGCTGTCAGAGCTCGCGAAGCTGGGCGCCAGATTGATCATCCAGCGCGCGGTGGAGGACGAGTTCGACGCGTGGCTGGGCAGGGCGCGCTATGAGCGCCGGCCGGACTATCAGCGAGGGCTGCGCAACGGCTTTCGCCCCCGCAGGGTGCAGACGCTGGAGGGGGAGCTTTCCGTGGAGATGCCGCAGGTCCGCGAGGCCGCCGAGCCGTTCGTCTGCAAGCTGTTCCCGTGCAGCACGAAGCTGTTGCGCACCGAGCCTTTGAGGGCGATGGTGATCGGCGCGTTCGTGCGCGGGCTGTCGATGCGCGACATCGAGTCGCTGTGCGAGAAGGCGGGGCTCGGGAAGCTGTCGAAGTCGACCGCCTCGCGCATCTGCACCGAGCTGCGCGATCGCTTCGAGGCGTTCAAGCGCCGCGACCTCTACGAGGTCCAGGTGGCGGCGCTGTTCCTCGACGCGGTCTTCCTGGCGGTCCGCCCCGACGGGCCCAAGGAGGGTGTGTTGGTCGCCTGGGGGTTCACCGAAGAGGGTGAGCGCGTGCTGTTGTCGGTGATGCTGGGAATGCGCGAGTCGCACGAGGATTGGCTTGCGCTCGGGCGCGACCTGATCGCCCGTGGGCTGGGAGCGCCGCTGCTGGTCGTCGCCGACGGCGCGCCGGGGCTGATCAAGGCGGTCGAGCAGTGCTGGCCTGCCTCAGACCGCCAGCACTGCGCCGTTCACCGCGTGCGCAATCTGCTGGCCAAGTTGCCCGAGCGCGAGCGCGAGCGTGTCCGCCGGGTCTACTGGCAGGCACTCGATGACGCCACCGACGAACGCGACGGCAAGCAGCGACTCGCGGCACTCGTCGGCGAGCTCGACAAGGCCGGCTACACCGCCGCGGCGAAATGCCTGGCCGACGATCTCGACGCGCTCGTCGTTCACCTGCGCTACCCCACGACGCACCGCCGCAGGTGGCGATCGACCAACCTGCTAGAGCGGTCGCTGGCCGAGGTCAAACGCCGCACCAAGGTGATCGGCCGCTTCCCCGGCGAGACCAGCTGCCTCACGCTCGTCTGGGCCGTGCTCGACCTCTACATCACCCACGCCAAGAACGGCGTCAGGTTCAGCCAGCTCGAACGCCAACGCCTGCGCCGCATCAGATACCAAGGCAGCGAACAAACGCCCCCCGAGGAGGTGAGCGCCGCTTAGACTGACCACCACCGGGAACCTGAGCCGCGGCGAAGTTACAGCAGCTCTGGGACGCGACCCGGAATGTCGTCTGAGACGCCCGCTCGTCGCGCCAAGCGAGCCTCATCGAGTGTTGGTCCCGGTTCCACCGGGCGCGAGCAGGCCAAGCGGAATGAGCGCGAAGAAGACCTGAAACGAGATCCCGGTGGCGTAGGTGAGGATGTCGTTCTCGACGTTACCGCGAGCGAGCGCCTTGACGATGCGACGCGGCCGCAGCCTACGCGCGTCGTCCAGATCCGCCCGGCCATATGCCGGAGCGGTGCCGGCGGGCGCCGGCGGCGCTGAAGCCTCCATCGCTCACACAGGATGAAGCGGCCTCCGGTTACGTGATGCCGTGGCCGGGGCGCACCAAAAGGCGCGGGAAGTTTGGCCGGGTCTTACTAGGATGCCGACGACGCCTCGCCCCGGGCAGGAACCTAGCCTCGCGCGCCGCCCCGCGTCCCGATAGCACCAGGCCGTAGAGCAGGTGGTCGCCGGCGAGCGCCAAGCGGTCGACCAGGCGCACGCGCTTGGCCTGGCTGAGCCCCAGCACCGGCGCGATCCCCAACTCAAAGCCCAGCCACACCACCAGCCCGTCGATCGGACCCGCCCATGGCCGGCGACGCACCGCGCCAGGCAGTGCTCCGAACGCCGCGCCGCCGCCAGCGTTGAAGACCCAGTGCGCGACCTCGATCAGGCACTGCTCTTCGCCTTGGTCGCGCGCCGCTACGAACGCGGCTCGATCATCGTCACATCCAACCGCGGGTTCGAGGCGTGGGGCGAGCCTTGGCGACGCCGTGGTCGCCGCCGCGTTGATCGACGGGCTTATCCACCACGCCCACATGGTCACGCTGAAGGGCAAGAGCTACCGACTGCGCGAGAGGGGCTCCGGCGCGACGCCCCCGGTTCAGACTCCGGGCCTACGGCCCTACGCCTGAACCGCTACACGACACCCCCGGTGGTTCACTTTTCGCTTCCTGATCCCGGTGCATTCTTCGGTTCCTGTTGACACGCAACGCGGTCGGCGACTCGCAGGACATCCGCCGGCATCGCGCGCAGACGATACGCCGCCGAAGCGCCGCGACATCGAGCGCGAC